>CAIKWU010000139.1 GCA_903831155.1 uncultured Planctomycetaceae bacterium
CTGCCCTGCGGCGGGTGGCACGGACCCCGTGGAGCTGCCGAAGTCGAACTTGTGGGCCACGCTGATGCGGATGATGTCGATCAGCCGCAGGCCGGTGGCCTCCTCCACGAGATCGCTCGCGGGAATCGTGCCGCTGGTGAGGTAGTTGCCGGTGGCCACGAGCGGGCCGCTCACCGGCGCCCAGTTCACGCTCCACTCGCCGCTGCCATGCGTCCACCGCGCCCCCTTCGCCGGATCCGAGGGAGGCAAGAAGCCGTTCTTGCCCACCGGCGTGCCCGTCCAGCCCAGCGGGCCATCGGCGAAGTCGAACACCTCACCGACCGCGAGCGGCTCGGCCTTGGCGGCCGGCATGGCGATCAGGCTCGCGATCACGACCGCCGCGAACCCGCAGGCCAGCCACAGCCCCCGCGGGGACCGTGGCCGCACGAGGCCACCGAGCAGCCCTGCGGCCAGCAGGCCGCAGGTCGCCAGGCCGCCCGGTTCCGGCAGGCTGATCACCGTGTCCGGCGAGGTTCCGAACCCGAACATCACGTGCCGCTCGAGGTTGGCTTCCGTGAATGGGAACACGCCACTGAAGCGAAACGTGACCCAGCCGTTGACGAGGTACTGATTCTCCAGTTGGGTCTGCAGCGTCGGCGACTGGCCGGAGTAGATGCCGAAGTCCAACTGCCCGACCTTCTGGGCATCGAAGTTGTTGGGCGGCGACACCATCCCGCTGGTTCCGCTGTTGCCCACCGTGCCCACGCCGAAGCCGTAGTTCGGGGCCACTGCGGAGTTCATCGGCTTGTACTGCCAGGTGGCGTCGCCGTTGTTCACGGCCCTGAGGTTGCTCGTGCCGCTCCCCAGCGTGAAGGCGGTGCCCGAAGCGAGAGGCGGCGTGTAGCGGTAGGCCACGTCGTTGCCGGTGCCGCTCTTCACCTGGAACACCTGGCCGCTGGCGCCGAGGTAGTTCAGGGTCGGCCGGATCGTGCCGCTCAACGACACGGCCTTGATGTCGAAGTAGAGGCTGGTGAGCACGTCGCTCGGATACCGCGTGGGCACCGTCGACGTGTTGATGAGCGCGACGTCGAGATAGTCGGCGGCCGTGCCGCTGCCGAAGGTGAAGATCGCCATCGCCGAGACGGGGTTCACGCCCGTGCCCGACCCGGAGAGCATCACCGATGCGGATGCCGGCCGACTCGTGGCGATCAGCGAGAGGGCGGCGAGCCCGGCCGCGACGGCGAGGCGACCGCGGCCCGGCAACGAAAACGTGGTGAACATGGTAGACCTCCGCGAATCGGTGATTCGGCGGCATCCGCTGCACCCGTGGGGCGCACCGACGTGCTTTCCGGCGCGACGACAGAACCAGTCGCGGTCCCACGCGGAGTGCGTGTGATCGCAGTCGGCCTACGCTGCGCCGGGGCTTCGCAGAGAGGCGAAGCGCCCAGCAACTCGTCTTCCGAGAATGATGTCCGCAGCGTGCGATCGGGCTCGTGACCCTCGCGCCCACCGCGGCACGGCCAACCATTCGCCCGCTCGCGGCCGGCGGTCAACTCGGTGGGGCCACCGGCACGTCGGGGGCCGCATTTCCTCGGCAGACGCCCCGTGGACACCTGCCGACCACAGGGCCCGCGATCACCCGCCTGTGGATCCGCCGGCCGATTCGGTGACCAGCCGCCGCAGCGACGTGTAGTCGGTCTTGCCGGTGCCGAGCACCGGGATGCGGTCGAGCCGCCTGACCTCGTCGAGCCGCATCACGCCCCGCAGGCCGTCGGCGATGAGGATCTCGGACGCATCGCGGAGCGAGAGGTCGAACGTGGTGAACAGCACGACATGGCGGCCGTCGTGCGTCTCGATCCCCTCGACCGCCACCCGCGGGCCGTCGTCGTCGGGCGGAAAACGCTTCTGGAACGGCTCCTCGAGGGCGGGCAGCGAGATCATCTCGCCACCCGCCTTGAGGAACCGCTTCAGGCGGCCGCGGAAGGTGAGATATCCGTCGGCGTCGGTGGAGACCAGGTCGCCGGTGCGATACCAGGTCTGGCCGGCCGCCTCGACGAACGGCGACGGGCCGTCGTGGCGGAGGTAGCCGCCGAAGATGGAGCGGCCGCGGACGAGCAGCATGCCCGTGGCGCCCGATTCCATGGGCTCGTGCGTCTCGGGATCGACCACGATCGCCTCGACGTGGCTCACCGGCGCCCCGATCGAGCCGGCCTTCACCCGGTCGAGCCGGTTGGCGGCCACCACCGGCGAGCACTCCGTGATCCCGTAGCCCTCGAGGATCACGGCCTCGGGAGCAAGCCGGCGGCAGGCCTCGAACGTGGCTTCCGGGCACCGCTCGGCCCCCGTGATGATCTTCCGCAGGCTCGTGAGCTCGTCGCCCCTGCAGGCGGCGAGGATGTAGCCGAGGAACGTGGGCGTGCTGAAGAGCATCGACGGACGGTAGGCCTCGATCAGCCGCACGAGCCCGCGGGCGTCGGTCGGGTCGGCATGCCGCACCGAGCGGATGCCCGCCAGGACCGGCAGGATCACGTTGCCCGTGAGCCCGAAGCTGTGGAACGGCGGCAGGAAGCCGAGCAGCGAGTCGCCCGCGTCGGGCCGCAGCACCTCCAGGCTCGCGGCCACGTTGGCGAGAAGATTGTCGTGCGTGAGCGGCACCGTCTTGGGCGCGCTCTCCGAGCCGGAGGTGAAGAGATAGACCGCCGGGTCATGAGGCCGCTGCGGAGGAAGCCCGCGGAGGAAGCGGCCCGGGGCGAGCCTCGCCGCGAGCAGCGTCTGCATGGCCTCGAGCTTTCCGATGCCCTGCTTGACGTCCTCGAGGAAGGCGTAGTCGGCCCCCTCGACCGTGATCCCGAGCCGGTCGACGAGTTTTTTCGACGTCAGGATCCGCCGCGTCTCGGTGACGGCGATCCCGTGGGCGAGGTTCGCGGGCCCGGTGGTCCAGTTCATCATCACCGGCACCTTGCCGGCGAGGTGGAGGGCGTAGAACACGATGTCGGCCGCGGCGCTGGCGGGCAACATCACGCCGACGTGCGGCTCCGGATACGCGGCGAACCGCCGAGCCATCAGCGAGGCGGCCACGAGCAGCCGCCGCCCCGAGAGCACGCCCGACATGGCGTCGGCCACGGCGACGGCGTCGGGATCCGCCAGCACGCGGCGGACGAAGGCCTCGGCCACGGTGTCGGCAAGCACGGCACGAGCGGCCGCCCCGGCGGGCCGCGACCAGGCTGGCGGCGCGGCGGCGGGCTTGGGCGCGGCCGCGGAGGTGGCGAGCTTGCCGTCGGCCAGCGCCCAGAGGCCGCCCAGCGTGTCCACCACGGTGTCGCTGCGGAAGCCGAACTGCTGCTCGATCGTGAGCGCCAGCTCCATGCGGTCGAGGCTGTCGAGGCCGATCGCGTCGAACCGCGTGTGGGGGCGGAGCTCGTCGGGGGCCAGTTCCCGCTTGAGGTGCGAGGCCAGCAGTTCGTTGACCAGCCGGATCGTCTTCGGCGAGATCGTGGCGGGGTCGACTGCATCGGCCGACACCGCCGCCTCGTAGTGACCGGTGGACGGCCCGAAGAAGGCGTTGTAGCGGACGAAGAGCGGCTGCTGGCCGCCGTCGGCCTCGTACCAGGCTTCGAGAAACGCGTTGAACGCCTCGCGGGAGCCGAGGGGCAGGCGGTCGCGGGGCACGACCTCCGCATGGAGATGGACGGGCCGCCGCGGCAGGAAGAACACCAGGCTCGCGAGCAGCCAGCCGGCGGCCGCGATCGCGGCGCGGCCGAGGTCGGGGAGCGTGCCCCGGCGGGCGCAGCTGAACATGCTGCCCCAGAGGCCGCGGGTGCGGATGAGCACGACGTTCACGTCGGGGCAGCGGGTGAGCAGCTCGTGGACCACCCGCGCGGAGCCGACCACCTCGCGGTCGCCCCGCTGGAGGCGGCCCGAGGGATAGATCAGGAAACTCTCGCCAGCCTGGAGCCGCGCGGCCACGGCGTCGATCAGCTCCTTCGTGCGGGCGGCGGCATCGCGGCTCTGCGCGGAAAGGTCGGGCACCTCGAAGGCCCGCACGAGCTTCATCAGCGGCAGGAACGGCAGCAGGCGGTAGGTGCCGGAGTAGACGAGCGGCCGGAGCGCCGCCGGGAGCGGCACGTGCGAGAGCACGGTGGGCGGGTCGACGTAGGCCGGATGGTTCGGCAGGACGAGCGTGGGGCCGCGGAGCCTGCGGACGGCGTCCATGCCGTCGGTGCTGACGCGGTACCGCAGGTGGATCAGTGGCCGCACGAGCCCCCAGAAGATCCGGTCCAGTCGCCATGCCATGCGAGAAGCCTCCTGCCCGTCGGCCGACGGACCGGGATTCTCGCCTCGCGGGCGGCCGCGCGAACAGGGGAACCCCCCAGACGTGGCCCAACGCTGCCGGACGTCGCGAGCCGCGGTCGCGATCGCCGCCCCGCAGCGTTGGGTCACCATGCGCCCGCCGCTAGGCGGCCTCGCGCCGCGGCCGGTCGAGGCAGGCGAAGGGCGCGCTCGCCACCACGATCGCCGACATCGCGGCCATCACGTTCACCTCACCGCGGTCGAACGACTCCGTCGCGGCCTTGACCTCGGCCAGTGCGAGGACTGCTCTCGTCGCAAGGAATCTCGTCTCGTTCGTCTCCATCTCCACCTCCGTGCTCGGGGACCAATCGGACATCCATCACGTTGTCGGGGGCGACCCTCGCACCATGTCGGCCCTGCGTCTTTCACGACACACGCATGCAAGCGCAACCCAAGCGGGGTGTTTTTTCACCGCACACGCGGCGTTCGTCGCGTGTGGTCGCGTTTATGGCGTTCGTCGCGATGAAAGAGCATCATGCCGAAGCCGGTGTACTTCGGCGTCTCCCGGGCACGTGGCCAACGGGTCGGCGTCCACGTCGAAGCGCCGCCCACGGCAAGGCACCTGTCTATGGACGGCGCCCGCATCTCCCCGTATCCGCACCTTTCGTGGTGCGTCTACGAACTGGCCGTGCAGCGGCCGCGGGTGATGGCGATGCACGAGTGCCGCCATGTCACGGACCGGCTCTGGCTCACGACCGACGGCGAGGCCACCGTCCACTGGTCCTTCAACGGAAACGACACCTCGTATCGCGTCGGCGTCGGGAGCATCGGCTTTTTCCCATCCGATGGCGGACGCCACGCGATGACGATCACCTCGCCGGTGGGTGTTCGCATTCGCATTCTCAGCCTGCCCGACGACCACCTGCGGAGCGTCGCGACCGCCGGCGATCTGCCGCATCCGGCACCATTCCAGGCCATCCCGACGTTTCGCGACGTGTCGCTCCGCGGCCATCTCCTCAGGCTCACCGAGGCGGGCGGCGGCTTCGAGGTGGCGGAGGATACGGGGGCGGATATCGCCGCCCGCGAGATCGTGCTGCGGCTCTGCGAACTGCTCGCCGGCGTCCGTCCCGACTGGCTCAAGGGCTCGAGCACGTTTCCGCCCGCCGTGATGCGGCAGATCGTCGATCACCTCGACTCGAACCTCGCCAGCCAAGTGTCGCTGACCTCGCTCTGTGAGGGCCTGGGCCTCTCCCCGAGCCACTTCGCCAGGAAGTTCCAGCACTCGGTGGGCGTGAGCGTCAACCGATTCGTCAATCGGCGGCGCATCCGCAAGGCCTTCCGGAGTCTGCAGGACGAATCCGTGGCCCTGTCGCGACTGTCCCTCGACCTGGGATTCTCCTCGCAGAGCCACTTCACCAGGGTGTTCAGCGGGCTCACGGGCATCACGCCGATGCAGTTTCGGCGGCTTGGCGTGCGGCCGGATGCGCCCTGAGCTTCGCGGGCTGCCCTCATGGCGGCCGGGGCAAACGGCCGACAAGAGCGACGGCACGGGAGCGGTGGCGTAGGATGGGGCCTGTTCGACAACGGGTCGTGGGTGTGATGTAACTACGAAGGAGCCCCGCAGATGAGCGAGAAGCAGTCGTCGGAAGCCATCACGAGGGAGTTGGCGGGCATCGCCCTGGCCATGCAGACCGAACGCACCGGGCACACGCCGAAGGCGGTGACCGTGGTCGCCAGCGACGAGACCGTGGTGGTCACGCTGCACGAGGCCCTCACGCCTGCCGAGAAGATGCTCGCCCGCACGGAATCGGGCGCCTCGAAGGTGGAGGACTACCACCGGGCGCTCTTCGCCGTGTCGTGCGACGAGCTCCGCAAGGAGATCCAGCGGCTCACGGGCCGGCGCGTGCGGGAGGCGGCGGTGGTCGTGGAGCCGGCGACGGGAGCCATCGTCCACGCGTTCACCAGCGGCACGCTCGTGCAGATCTTCCAGCTCGAGCCGCACGGCCTGGCGACCCACGTGTCGGCGGGCGTCGCGGGCGACTGAGCCACGCCGCCTCGGTTCCGGTCATCGCCCCATGACGTCGAGGAGATGATGAGCGAGACGATTCGCCCCTGCAGCCGACGGACGTTCCTCGGCGGTTCGATGGTCGCCGGCGCGACGCTCGCCCTCGGCCCGGCCACGCCTTCGCGGGCCGCGACGGCGAGCCCGAACGAGAAGGTGCGGCTCGGTCTGATCGGCCTCGGCTGGCGGGGCGGCCAGCACCTCGACGCCCTGCTCCGGCGGGACGACTGCGAGGTGGTGGCCCTCTGCGACCCGGAGGGCACGTTTCTCGACGCCTCCAAGCAGAAGGCGCCGCGGGCGAAGGCCTCTGCCGACCTGCGGACGCTGCTCGACGACAAGGCGGTGGATGCGGTCGTGATCTCGACCTGCAACCACTGGCACTGCCTCGCCGCGGTCTGGGCGTGCGCGGCAGGCAAGGACGTGTATGTGGAGAAGCCGCTCTCCTACACGCTTTGGGAGGGGCGGCAGCTGATCAACGCCGCACGACGGCACGGCCGGGTCGTGCAGGTGGGCACGCAGCAGCGGAGCGACCCGCTGCAGCGGGAGATCCGCCGCTTTCTCCACGAGGAGACCGCGCTCGGGCCGATCGAGTCGGTCACCGTCGCCAGGTTCGGCGTCCGCGAGGGGATCGGCAGGCGCGACACGCCGCTCGAGATGCCGGCGACGCTCGACAAGGACCTCTGGCTCGGGCCGGCGGCCGACCTGCCGATGTTCCGCTCGAAGGTCAACTACGACTGGCACTGGGACTGGAACACCGGCAACGGGGAGTCCGCCAACTGGGGCGTGCACGTGCTCGACGACGTTCGGAAGGTGGCCTTCCGAGACACGGTGGCCCTGCCCTCGGCGGTGACCTGCGGCGGGGGCCGCGTGGTCTGGAACGACGCCGGGCAGACGCCGAACCTGATGTTCGCCGTGCTCGACGCGGCGGGCGTGCCCGTGACGTTCGCGCTGAGCAACCTGCCGGCGCGGCCGGGCTCGAAGGAACCGCTGCAGTATCAGGACACGCAGAGCGGCTACATCGTGAACTGTGCCGGCGGCTCGTACCACGGCCGCCGCGGCGGCGGCGTGGCGCTCGACCGGTCAGGATCAGTGATCCGAGAGTTCAAGGGCACCGGCGGCAACGCCGAGCACTATGCCGACTTCTTCGAGGCGATGCGGTCGCGGCGGCCTCCGAACGCCGACGTGACGATCGGCCACGACTCGACGAACTGGAGCCACGTGATCAACGCGGCCTGGAGGTCGGCATCGGCGGAGGGCCTGATTCCATCCGGCGAACTGCCCGGCGGCGAGCCCACGGCAGCGATCGCGGGCCTGCTGCGGGAGCACGTCGCGGCCTACGGCACGGCGATCCCGGCCGACGCGCTGCGGCTCAGCCGCCGGCTGGCAATCGATCCCGCGGGGGAGGCGTTCACCGGCGACGGTGCCGCGGCCGCCAACGCGTTTCTCGGCCCGCGGGAGTTCCGTCGGCCCTACGTGCTCGCCGCCGAAGGCTGACACCGCGTTTCGCATGATCCGCGAAACCGGTTTCGCAGCTTCGGCGAAGAGATTCGCAATTTCCTGGTAACCGACGGTCGGGTGTCGCGGCAGGCGACCGTGTGTGCCGGCGGTTTCCCCCGCGGTTTTCGCGGTTCATCTCGCGCTCCGCGGGGAACGCACGGCGTCTGGCACCGTTTTTGCACCCGTTTCGACGTCCCTCCCGCCTTCCAATCCCCCCGCCTCGAGGAATCCCGCCGTGCCCCGTGCCTCCCGTTCGCTCGTCGCTCTCGTCGCCTGCACCGCGGCCTTTGCGTCCTTCGCCGCCTTCGCGGCAGACACGGATTGGACCGGCGCCGTCGACGGATCGTGGTCGACGGCCGGCAACTGGACGGCTGGCGTGCCCACCTCGGCCGACAACGCGTTCCTCGTCAGCCCGCTCGCTCCCAACGCGTCGATCACCCTCCCCGGCTCCGCGGTGGCCAATCGGCTGACCGTCAGCGGCAGTGGCTACACGCTCACGAGCGGCACGCTCACCCTGTCCGACAACCTCTACGCCGACGCGACGTCGGCCGCGCTCGCCATCTCGGGCGGCGCGAGCGTGGTCTCGCCCAACGCGACGATCGGCATCTCCGGCGGCAACGCTGGCAACTCCATCGCGGTGGGCTCGCGACTGTCCGTTCCGGGGACGCTCAACGTCGGCTACGACGGCACCGGCAACGCCCTCAGCGTGCTCGCCGGAGGCAGCGTGTCGGCGGGCGGCCTGTGGATCGGCGGCGTGGCGACCTCCGCCAGCAACACCGTGACGGTCGCGGCCGGCGGCGGGCTCGCCGCGACGGGCTCGCTCATCGTGGGCTACGGCGGTGACGCCGGCCAGATCCAGGTGTCGGGTGTGACCACCTCTTCCCAGACCTATCTCGGCTACGACGCCGGCGCCGACGGCAACGTGGCGACGGTGGCGGCCGGCGGGCGATGGGCGAACGCCGGCCCGCTGACGGTCGGCCGGACGTCGAGCGGCAACTCCTTCCGCGTCACGAGCGGCACGCTGACGGTGACCGGCGGCGCGAACGACGTGGTCGTCGGCGACGACGTGGCCGCGAGCGGCAACAGCCTCGTGGTGACCGGCGGCACGTTCTCCAGCCAGGCGGCGCTCGTGATCGGCAAGAGCGGCACGGGCAACTCGTTCGTGGCCACGGGCGGGGCGACCGTGTCGAACGCCAACGTCCGCTTCGGGCTCAACGCCGGCTCGGTGCGGAACACGGGCACGGTCTCGGGGGCCGGCACCCTCTGGACCATCACCAACAAACTGCGAGTGGGTTCCGATGGCAACGACAACGCCCTCGTGATCGACAACGGCGGCGTGGTGGCGGTGGCCAGCGACGTGTTCGTCGGCGGCACCTCGACCGGCAGTGCCGTCAGCGGCAACTCGATCAACGTGAGCGGCAGCGGCTCCACGCTCGCCATCCTGTCCGGCACGGCGGACCTCGTGATCGCCTACGGCACGGGCACCTCGAACGTCGTGACCGTGTCCGACTCGGGCACCCTCGCCCTGTCGTCGGTGAAGCTGGGCCCGGCCGGCACGTTCGAGATCGGCCTCGGCGCGGCGCCCGGCTTCGTCAATGCGGCCGCCACGATCGACGCCCCGCTCGGCGGCGGCCAGGTCGTGTTCAACCACACGGGCAGCAGCTACGCGTTCGCCAATCCGATCACCGGGTCGGCCCGCGTGGTCCACCGCGGGCCCGGGAAGACGATCCTCTCGGGCTCGAGTTCCTACACGGGCGCCACGCTGATCTCGGCGGGCACCCTGGCCCTCTCGGCCGCTGCCAATCCCATCGCCTCGAGCGGCACGATCGACGTGGCCGCCGCGGCCTTGTTCGACGTGTCGACCGTGACCGGCGGCTTCGTGCTGGCTTCGGGCCAGACGCTGTCGGGGGCGGGGTCGGTGGCGGGCATCGCGACGGGCGCCGCCGGATCGATCGTGTCGCCGGGCGGAGCCGCCCTCAACACCCTGTCGTTCGGCTCGAGCCTCTCCATCCTCGGCACGCTGGCGATCGACGTGAGCGGAACGTCGTCCGACCTGGCTGCGGTTTCCGGCCCCCTCACGCTCGACCCCGCCTCGACGGTGAGCTTCACGGTCGGCAGCCCGCTTACGGAGCCGGCCTACGTGTTCGCGACCTACACGTCGCTGACCGGCACGTTCGGGAATGTCAGCAGCCTGCCGACGGGCTATTCGCTCGACTACAACTATCAAGGCGGCAACAAGGTCGCCCTCGTGGCCGTGCCCGAACCGGGCACGCTCGCCCTCGCCGGCGTGGGCAGCATGATGGCGGCCGCAGTGGCGATGGCCCGCCGGCCGCGGAAGAGCCGCACCGCCGCCTGAAGGACGGCCGGGGCTGCGTTTTCACGCACGTGCTTGTGGCCCAAGTGGGGCTGCTGGGACTCGAACCCAGGACCAACGGATTAAAAGTCCGATGCTCTAACCAACTGAGCTACAGCCCCACGGGGTATCGTACTTGCGTCCCGGGGCCGGGCAACAGACCTGCGGAGCACGGCGTCATGCAACGATTTCCCCACGTCGCGGCGATCGTCGTGCTGGCTGCCGCCACCTGGGCGGCCTCCACCCGCGCTGAACCGGCGGCGGTCGAGGCGGCGGCCCCGCGGATGCCGCTCGTGACGCAGTCCGACGACGGCACGATCCTGCTCTCGGGAAGCGTCGCCGCGATCCGCGGCACGATGCTCCGCTGGGAGCCCCAGGAGAAGAAGCGGACGCTCGGGTTCTGGACGAAGGCGGAGGATGCCGCTGAGTGGACGTTCACGGTGCGGACCCCGGGGCAGTTCGAGGTCGAGGTGCTTCAGGGCTGCGGCACCGGGCAGGGGGGCAGCGACATGCTCGTGACGCTCGACCCCGACCGCGACGCCCCCGCGACCCTTCCGTTCGTGGTCGAGGACACCGGCGGATTCCAGGAGTTCAAGGCCCGCACGATTGGCCGCGTGCAGCTCGCCGCGGGCGACCACGTGCTCCGCGTGAAGCCGGAGCGGATCGCCAAGAAGGCGGCCTGCGACATCCGGCAGGTCCGCCTCGTGCCGGCGAAGTGACGCCGGCGAATGCCCGAGAGAGGACTTGAACCTCCACCCAGTTACCTGGACAAGAACCTGAATCTTGCGCGTCTGCCAATTCCGCCACTCGGGCGAGTGGACCACTGATCGTAGCAGGCGCGGCCCCGCCCGCAAGCAACGGCTGCCGTAGCCGCCGATCGGCTCGGCGCGGACAATCCCGCCGTCGCACCACCGCTCCCGGAGGCACCACCATGCCGGCTCCCGCCCGGTCCGCCGTGATCGTGATCCCCGCCCGCCTGTCGAGCACCCGCCTGCCGCGGAAGATGCTCCTCGCCGAGACAGGCCGGCCGCTCATCGCCCACACCTGGGAGGCGGCCCGCCGCTCGCGATCCGCCACCGACGTGATCGTGGCCACCGACAGCGCGGAGATCGAGGACGCCGTGAAGGCCTTCGGCGGCACCGCGGTGATGACGTCGCCGGAGGCGCCCAGTGGCACCGCGCGGATCGTGGAGGCCCTCCCGCGGCTCGGCAACGCCGACATCGTGGTGAACGTGCAGGGAGACGAGCCCGAACTCGCCGCCGCCGCGATCGACGCGGCGATCGACCTGCTCGACCGCTGCCCCGACGCCGGCATGGCCACGCTCGTCACGCCGCTCCGGCGGGCCGACGACCTCCGCGACCCCGGCTGCGTGAAGGCCGAGCTCACGCCCTGGCGGCAGGCCGACGGCCGCGAGGAGCCAGGCTGCTGGCGGGCGATCACGTTCAGTCGCGCCGCGGTGCCGGCCGCCCGCGACTGGAGCGACGGACTGCTCGCCGCCGAGCCGCCGTTCTGGTGGCAGCACGTCGGGCTCTACGCCTACCGGCGGAGCGTGCTCGAACGCTGGAACGCGCTGCCCGAATCGCGGCTCGCCACGCTCGAGAGCCTGGAGCAGTTGCGGGTGGTCGAGGCGGGCATCCCGATCGCGGCCGCGCGGATCGACCACGCCGCCCGGGGCATCGACACGCCGAAGGACTACGCCGCCTTCGTGGCCCGCTGCCGCGGCGGCTGACTCAGGCCGACGTGCCGACCGGCCGCAGCGCGAAGAACGTCTCGAAGACGGCCTGGCTCGCCTGGTTGAGGGTGGTCTGGAAGCCATCGATGAAACCGTGCAGCCCCCCCGCGCCGCCGAGGATCTCGTCGATCGCGCCGTAGTCGAGGTGCGACCGCAGGCGGCCGAGCCGCTGCTCCGCCGGGTTCGTGTAGGCCCCCTTCGCGCCGCCGGTGATCGCCAGCAGCGACTCCTCCGCCTTGATCAGGCAGAAGTGCATCGCCCGGGGGAACTCGCGGTCGAAGATCAGAAAATCGGCCACGCTCCGCCGGGAGACGGCCCCGTGCACCTTGCGGTACATCTCCAGGGCACTGGCGCTCTCCAGCACCGCCGACCACTGCACCGCGACCTCCTCCGACTCGTCCGCGGCCCCGCCCGCCGGCTCCGCGGCCCGGGCGGCGGCCGGCTGAAAGTAGTGCTCCACGTCGAGCACGCGGCTCGTCTTGTCGGCCCGCTCGATGAGCCGCCCCATCCGGGCGAAGTGCCAGGCCTCGCCGTGCGACATCGTGGCGTCGGCCACGCCCGTGATCAGCTGGCTGGCCCGCTTCACCTCGTCGAGGAACTCCCGCGGGTGGTCGATCTCGGCGTTGGCCGCCGCGGCCGACCGCACGTAGAGGTGGGCCTTGTTGATCTCCTCCCACATCGGCGTGCTGATCATGTCGCGGACCGTGCGGGCGTTCTCGCGGGCCGCCTGGAGGCACGAGGCGATCGAGTTGGAGTTGCCCTGATCGAAGGCGAGGAAGGAGATCACGTTGGCCTGGTCGGCGAGGCCGTAGCGGCCCCAGAAGTCGGCCTCGTCGCCGAACGTGCAGACCAGCGCGTTCCAGAGCCGGCCCGGGCTGATCGCGCCGTCGATCGCGAGGTCGAGCGTGGTCTCGACGGCACGGGCCACGTTCTCCGCCCGCTCGATCTGGCGGTTCATCCAGTAGACGCTGTCGGCGACTCGGGAGAGCATCGGCTACCGCCTCCCCTCGTGCACGACCCACGTGTCCTTGCTGCCGCCCCCCTGCGAGGAGTTGACCACGAGCGACCCCTTCACGAGGGCCACGCGGGTGAGGCCGCCGGGGAGCACGAAGATGTCCTCGCCGTAGAGGATGAACGGCCGCAGGTCGACGTGGCGGCCCTCCAGCGAGTCGCCCACCACGGTGGGCACCCGCGACAGCGAGAGCATCGGCTGGGCGACGTAGTTGCGGGGATTGGCCTTGATGCGGGCCCGGCACTCGTCGAGCTGCTCCTTCGTGGCCCGAGGGCCGAGCACGATCCCGTAGCCGCCGCTCTCGTTGGCCGGCTTGACCACGAACTCGCCGAGCTTCGAGAGCACGTGGTCGCACTGCGCCGGCTCGCCGCACACGAAGGTGGGCACGTTGGGGATGATCGCATCCTCGCCGAGGTAGTAACGGATGATCTCCGGCACGTAGGCGTAGACCGCCTTGTCGTCGGCGATGCCGGTGCCCGGCGCGTTGATCAGGGCCACGTTGCCGGCCCGGTAGGCCCGCATCAGCCCCGGCACACCCACGAGCGAGTCCTCGCGGAAGGCGAGCGGGTCGAGGAAGTCGTCGTCGATGCGGCGGTAGATCACGTCGACCCGCTCGAGGCCTCGCGTGGTCCGCATGAAGACCACGTCGCCCTGGACCACGAGGTCGGAGCCCTGCACGAGTTCCACGCCCATCTGCCGGGCGAGGAAGCTGTGCTCGAAGTAGGCCGAGTTGTAGATGCCGGGCGTGAGCACCACGACGGTCGGGTCGCGGGCCTGGGGCGGAGCGATGTATTCGAGCATCGCCAGCAGCTTCTCGGGATAGTTCTCCACCGGGCTGATCCGCTGCCCGGCGAAGATCTGCGGGAAGGTCCGCTTCATCACCTCGCGGTTCTCGAGCACGTACGAAACGCCGGACGGCGTGCGGAGGTTGTCCTCGAGCACGTACATCACGCCGTCGCCGCCGCGGACGAGGTCGGTGCCGGTGATGTGGCACCACACGCCGCGCGGGGGCGTGAGGCCGGCGCACGGGCCGCGGAAGCACTTGCCGGAATCGACGAGCCAGTCGGGAACCACGCCGTCGGCCACGATCCGCCGCCGGTTGTAGACGTCGTCGATGAAGAGGTTGAGGGCGTGGATCCGCTGCTTGAGCCCCCGCTCGATCACCTCCCACTCCGCCGCCTCGATCACCCGGGGCACGATGTCGAACGGCCAGATCTTCTCGGTGCCCGCCTCGTGGCCGTAGACGTTGAACGTGATGCCCATCGTGAGCAGCAGGCGGTCGGCGGCCCGCTGCCGCTCGGCGAGTTCGCCGTCGGACGAGGCCGCCAGCCGGCTGACGAGGTGACCCGCGCCGGGGCGGGGCCCGAGCGAGCCGTCGAAGAGCTCGTCGTGAAAGCCCTCGGTCTGATACGCCTGCAGGTCCATGGCGGCCGTCGCGGGGTGAAGAGGCGGGGCCGCGACGTCCGGCCGCCTCGCAGGCCGCCGCGGAAAGCGGCAGGATAACCGATCGAAGCCCCCGCACAAACCGGCCGCGCCGCCGTCAGCCGGTCCGCTGGAGAATCTCGTCGATGGCGCTGGTGATCGACGCCTGCTGGAGCGGCAGCGTGACCACCTTGCGGCGGGCATCCACCTTCGCGGCGGCGACGAGATCGGTCTGTCGCGGGCTGGCGAGCAGCACCGCCGGCACGCCCGCGAGGTAGGCGTCGGTCGAGAGGCGGTTGAAGGCCTCGACCGCAGTCGCCCCGAGGTCCCGCGTGCTGATCACCAGGAAGTCGGCGGGCACGGGCGTGCCGAGGAACCGGGCGAGGGCCCGCTGCGGGTTCTCCGTGAGCAGCACGCGGTAACCGAGCTTCGTGAAGAACTCCCGCAGGGCCTGCTGGGCTTTCTCACCGGCCTCCACGAGCATCACGCTGCCCTTGGTGGCTGCGGCCCCCTTGGCCGGCGCCCTCGCCGCCGACGCCGCGGGAGCCGCCGCCTCCGCCGCGCCGCCCGCCCGCCGGGCCAGGGATGCCTCGAGGGCCACCCGGGCGTCGGTCGCGGTCTGGTAGCGCTCGATCGGGTCGAACTGCATCATCCGCGACACGATGTCGACCGCGTCGCGGGGCAGGTCGGGGCACTTCGTGCCCAAGGGCATCACCTGCGTGAAGCGACGCGGATCGCCCCGCACGCTGCGGTCGCGCGACTCGGTGAGCGGCGATGCGCCGGCGAGCGCCAGGTAGGCGACCGTTCCCAGGAAGTAGATGTCGCTGCGGATGCTGTCGTCGCGGACGCCCGTGGCCTTCTCGAGGGCCACGTAGTCGATCGTCCGCGGCTTCTCCACGCGGCCCAGCATCTTGTCGCCCGATTCGTCCACCCCGGCGAGCCCGAAGTCGACGAGCTTGGCCCGGCCCGTCGAGGAGATGATCACGTTGGAGGCCTTCATGTCGCGGTGAGTCACGCCGCGGCGATGGGCGTATTCGAGGCCGCAGACCGCCTGATGGATCAGGTCGAGCGCCTTGGCCACGTCGACCGCGCCGCGGATCTTCACGAGCTCGCGGAGCGTCTGCCCCTCGACGAACTCCATCGTCAGGTAGCTGGCCCCGCCTTCCTGGCCCACGTCCTCGATGGCGACGATGTTGGGATGGCGGAGGAGCCGGCCCATCTCGCCCTCGTGCTGGAACGCGCGGCACTTCTCGGGATCGTTGGCGAAGCGGTTGCGAAGCACCTTCACCGCGAGCACGGCGCCGGTGTCGCGGTGAATCGCGCGGTAGACCCGCGCGAACGAGCCCGCGCCGATCTGGTAGAGGATCTTGGCGCGGCCGAAGAAGTAGCCGCCGTGCTCTCCCCGCAGGAGCCGCTCGAGCTGGTATCCCGTGAGCAGCTCGCGGCGAACGAGCACCTGACCGAATGCCGCCGCGTCGAGCGAGTGGCCGCCCGACTCGGAGAATGCCTCCGCCAACAGGCCGACCGCCACGAGGTCGAGGTCGCCCACGAGGTGCAGGAGGTTATCGGCCGTCGACGGCTTCATGGCTGGAATCGGTGGCTGGCGGCGAACCATCATCAAACCACGGATCCCACCCGATTGCGACCGCCCCTCCCATTTCGCCCATCTCATCTGGAGCCGGGGGCAAGCCGCCTGATAAAAGCCCGACCTTCCCCCGCCACCGGGATTCCATGGCCAGCCCGCCTTCCACGCCCTTCCGGCAGCCGATGCCGCCGCGCCCACGACCCGCCCGGCGCCTGCCGGTCGCGGCCGTCGCCCTCTGCCTCGGCCTGGCCGCGGCCGGCCGGGCGGGCGAGATCATCGACACCTTCGAGGGGCCGACGACGACCTGGGCGGTGCCGCCCGACGCGGCCCCGGCCGCGGCCCACGGGCGGTCGGCGGTGTCGCCTCACCGCGGCGCAGGATGCGAACGGTTCACGATCGATTCGCCGGGCGGAAAGCCGGTCCGCGTCGAGGCCGCCATCGGCCCGGCGGCGGTGCTCGACGAACTGCGGGCGACCGTCTGGGTGCGGGCGAGTCGCCCCGACGTGCGGCTGGCGGCCCGCGTGGTGATGCCGGGCTGGATCTCGGCCCGCACCGGCCGCCCGGTGGAGGTGCTCGTGCCGGGCGGTGCGACCGGCGACGTCGATCGCTGGGAGCTGCTGGAGGTCAACGGCATCGGGGCCGCCCTCGCACGGCGGCTGCCGCCCCTGCGGCTCGAGCACGGCCCGGGCACGACCGACAACGCCCGCGTCACGCACCTCGTGCTCGACGGCCCTCCGGCACCGGGCCGCTTCGACCTCGCGATCGACGACGTCCACGTGGAGGGCGTGGTGGCGCCGCCGCAGTCGGCGGCGCTGGCGTCGATCGCCGACCCCCTGGTGCGGCCCGCCTCGGCGGCGGAGGCCGTGGTCGATCCGCCGGCCGGCCTCAACCGGGGCGTGCTCGAGGTCGACGGGCTCCCCTTCTTCCCGCGATCGATCGACTGGAACGGCGAGCCGATGGAGGCGCTCGCGGCACTCGGCTTCAACTGCGTGCGGTTCACCGAGCCGGCCAGCAGCGCCGACCTGGCCGCCGCGCGGCGGGCCGGTCTGTGGGTGATCTGCCCGCCGCCGCCGATCCCCGACGTCGATCTCCGCGACCCGGCATCGCTGCCGGCGCTCCGCAACTGGGACCGCGTGCTGATGTGGGACATGGGCTCGGGCCTCGACGAGTCGCACGTGGAGGAGCTCGCCGAGCGGGGCCGCCGCGTGCGGGCCTGCGACCAGCGGCCCGGCCGGCCCCTGATCGGCTCGGCCGACTCGGGGCTCCGCTCGATTTCGCGGCATGTCGACATGCTGGTGGCGCGGAAGACCGTGCTGGGCACGAGCCTCGAACTGGTCGACTACCTCACGTGGCTCAGGGAGCGGCCGCGGCTCGCGCGGCCGGGCACGCCCCTGCTCGCCACGATCTCGACCGAGATCGACCCGCGGGCGGCACGGCAGGCCGCGGCGCTGGCGGGCGTGGGCGGCCGGGGCCTGGCGGTGGATGGCGAGAGCCTCTCTCTGGCAGCCTTCTCGGCGGTCGCTGCCGGCACCCGCGGCATCCTGTTCACGTCCACGCGGCGGATCGACGGCGACGACCGCGAGTCGCGGGCCCGCGCCGCCGCCGCACGCGAGATGAACCTGCGGCTGCACGTGCTCGAGCCCTGGGGGGCGGCGGGACGGTTCGCCGCCCGCGCCCAGACCAGCAGCGACGAGGCGCAGGCGTTCGTGATGGAGGCGTCGCGGGCGCGGATCGTGGTGGCCTGGCGGTGCGTGCAGGGCTCGCAGATCGTGGCCCGCCGCTACTCCGGCGGTGACGTGCCCGCCAACGAGGCGCCGCTCACGATCCTCGTGCCGGGTGTGCCCGAGGCCCACCAGGCCTGGGAGGTCTCCCCGGGCGGACTGCGGCCGCTCCGCCAGCAGCGGGTCACCGGTGGCGTGTCGGTCACGCTCGAAGACTTCACGACCCAGGCGCTCGTCCTCTTCAGCGGCGAGCCGGCAGTCACCGCGCACATCCAGTCGAGGATCCGCGGCATGGCCCAGCAGGAGCTCTCCTCCGCCCGCACCACCGCGGCCATCGCGCTGGCGGCGGCCGGCGACCTGCTCGGCCGGCTGCCGCCGCAGGCCCTCAGCGGCCCACCGCCGGTGAACGCCGTGCCGATGCTCACGGAGGCCGGACGGCTGGCCGCCGAGGCCGAGGCGATCGCCGCGGTCGACCCGACCGTCGCCACGCTCAAGCTCCGCAGGGCGGCGGCGATCGCCGGCCAGTTCGAGCGCCGCGTCTGGGAGAACGGGGTCAAGGCCGAGGGGTCGATGGTGTCGAGCCCGCTGCTGGCCTCCGACACGGCGCTCGGCGAGGAGTGGCAGTTCGTCGCGGCGCGGGGAGCGACCGTGCCCGGCCCGGAACTCCTCCGGGGCGGCGGCATGGAGCGGATCGAGGATCTCGCGGGGGGCGGCTGGCGGCACTTCGCCCACGCCGCCTCCGACATCCAGACCAGCGTGGAGATCGGCCGGGCGAACCCCGCCACGGGGCAGGGGTGCCTGCGGCTGGCGGCGAAGGCCTCCAGCGACGAGGAGACGCCCGTGGTCATCGAGACGCCGCCGGTGTGGGTGACCACGCCCCCGCTGCAGGCGCCGGCCGGGAAGCTGGTCGAGATCTCCGCGCAGGTCATGGTGCCCAAGCCGATCGGAGGAAGCGTCGACGGGCTGTTCGTGTTCGACTCGCTCGGCGGGCCGGCGCTCGGCGAGCGGGTGGCGGCGACGAAGGTCTGGCGGCGGCTGGTTCTCCACCGGATCGTGCCGGCCGAGGCGGCCGGCGAACCGATCACCGTGACCTTCGCCCTCACCGGGCTCGGCGTGGCGCTGATCGACGATGTGTCGATCAGGGTGATCGATCGCGGCGTGCCCGGAGGCGTGGTGGCGGTGCCGGTGTCTGCCTCTCCGCGTGGCGACGGCGTCCGCGGGTTCCCCTCGCCCGACGAGTTGCTCGCCGCGCCCCCGCCGGTTCCCGCGCCGCCGTCGGTCACCACGCCACCCTCCGCAGCCGCGGCGCCGGCCGGCGCCGGGCCGGCCTGGCCCGGCATGAACCTCGAGTGGCCGAAGCTCATACCCTTCGGCCAGTCGGCAGACGAACCGGGGCCGGATGGCGGCACGATCGACCCCTTCAAACGGGCCCGGGGGCCTACTCCGCCCCCGGCCGCGACCGGGCCGTAACGCTCCGGCTCCCCCGCCGTTGTCTTGGTGGCAGGCGATCCGACCGCGGATAACTGCCCCCGGGACACGAGCACGCGAGGAGCAGGCCATGGCGGCGAGCAGCGAGGCGCACGGCTGGGTGCTCGAAGCCGTGGACCGGTTCGAGCAGCCGCTCACGCGGTATGCCCGCCGGTTGCTCGGCGACGTCGATCTCGCGGCCGACGCCGTGCAGCACGCGTTCGTGACGCTCTGCGGACAGTCGCGGGCACGGGTCGAGGCCCACGTCGCCCCGTGGCTGTTCCGCGTCTGCCGCAACCGCGCGCTCGATCACCTCCGCCGGGCCGGTCGAGAGACGTCGCTCGACGACGAGGCCGGGGCCGCGGCTCCGCCGCCGGTCGACCGCAGGCCCGATCCCTCCTCCGTCGCCGAGGCCCACGACCTCGCCGCGCGGCTCCGCCTGCTGCTGAAGGATCTGCCCTCCGCGCAGCGCGAAACGATCGACCTCTGGTGCGAGGGCTTTTCCTACCGCGAGATCGCCGAGATCTCCGGCCGCACCGAGGGCCACGTCCGCGTGCTGGCGCATCGCGGGCTCGCCGCGCTCCGCAGCCATCCGCTCGTCCGCGATCTCCTGCCCGATTCCACCGCCGCCACGAAGGCCCTGCCATGACCCACGACCACGAAACCACGAACCGGCATGGCGAGGAACTCCTCACGGCCCATGCACTCGGCGAATGCACCGCCGCGGAACGCGCGGAAGTGGAAAAGCTGCTCGCCGGCGACCGGGCAGATGCCGTGCGGCGTCAGCTCGACGAACTCCGCGTGATCGCCAGCGGCCTCAAGTCGGCCGCCGGCGCCGACCTTCCCGCCCGCTCGCCCGACCTCCGCCGCAGCGTGATCGCCGCCGCCGCCCAGGGCGACGTGCCGACACCGCGGCCGGGGGGCCGCGACCGGATCGCCTGGATGATCGCCGGACTCGCGGCCCTCGCGGCCGCGGTGCTCGTCGGGTTCGTGCCGCTGCTGCAAAGCAGCCCTGTGCCGAGACAGGTGGCCCGCCGGGATCGCCCCGTTGTCATCACCGGAGCAACGACGACGCGAACGGCGGCGCCCTCGAGCCTGGCCCCGCCGGCCTCCAAGGCCCGCGACGAGCTGGCCGCTGCCACGGGCCCCATATCGCCTGCACAAGAGCCGGTCGACAAGAAAGAGAGACAACGCAGCCAGGCGATGCCCGGGCCCTCCGTACGGCTGAATGAGCCGGTGGCGGATGGCCTCGCTCGCGCCGAGCGTGGGCAGAGCCTGGTAACCAACGGCTCCCTGGATCGGGAGGTCGAAACGGCCGCGGACGCAGGCTGGCACTTCCGTGACGACGCCTTTGGGCGGAAGCGGGAGCACGTGCACCTCGGCGAGCGGCCGGCCGGCGGTCGCGAGCGGTACGACCACTTCGCGGAGAACCGCTTTCTCCGCACCGCCGACGCGCCGCTCTCGACCTTCTCGATCGACGTCGACACGGCGTCGTACGCCAACGTGCGCCGGTTCCTCGCCGGCGGTCGGCGGCCGCCCCGCGACGCCGTGCGGATCGAGGAGCTCGTCAACTACTTCCGCTACGCCTCGCCGCGGCCCGAGGGCGACGATCCCTTCTCGGTGACGGCAGAGGCCGCCGAGTGCCCGTGGCGGCCGGGCCATCGGCTCGTCCGCATCGGCCTCCACGGCCGCGACGTCGCCCGGGACGCCCGGCCCGCCGGCAACCTCGTGTTCCTCGTCGACGTGTCGGGCTCCATGGGCGATCCCGACAAGCTGCCGCTCGTGAAGCAGGCGCTCCTGATGCTCGTGGACGAGCTCACCGAGAACGACCGCGTGGCGATCGTCACCTACGCCGGCGACGCGGGCCTGAAGCTGCCGCCCACGAGCGGCGACCAGAAGGCGACGATCCGCGCCGCGATCGAGTCGCTCTCGTCGGGGGGCTCGACGCACGGCAGCGCCGGCATCGAGCTGGCCTACGAGCAGGCGGCCGAACGGTTCATCCCCGGCGGGGCCAACCGCGTGATCCTCGCCACCGATGGCGATCTCAACGTCGGCGTCACCGACGACGCCGCCCTCGTGGACCTGATCACGAGGAAGGCGAAGGGGGGCACGTTCCTCACCGTGCTCGGCTTCGGCCAGGGCAACCTCCAGGACGAGAAGATGGAGAAGCTCGCCGACAACGGCAACGGCCTCTACGCCTACATCGACGGCGTCCGCGAGGCCCGCAAGGTGCTCGTCGAGCAGCTCACCGGCAGCACGATCACGATCGCCAAGGACGTGAAGATCCAGGTCGAGTTCAACCCGGCGGTCGTGGCTTCCTACCGGCTGCTCGGCTACGAGAACCGGGCGCTCGCCGACGAGGACTTCCGCGATGACACGAAGGACGCCGGCGAGATCGGCGCGGGCCACGGCGTGACGGCCCTCTACGAGGTGCAGCTCGTCGACGACCCCGCGCCGACCGCGGGCCGCGGGGCCGAGCCGCTGAAGTATGGGCGGAACGAGCCGGAGCCCGAGCCTGCGACGCCGCTCGACGAGGCCGCGAGCCGCGAGCTCCTCACGGTGAAGCTCCGCTTCAAGCAGCCCGAGGGCGACACGAGCCGGCTCGTCGAGGTGCCGCTGGCCGACGCGGGGGGCGGCTTCGACACCGCCTCGGCCGACCTCCGGTTCGCCGCCGCCGTGGCGGCCTTCGGGATGATTCTCCGCGGCAGCGAGCACGCGGGCGACGCCACGCTGCCGCTGGTGGCGCGGATCGCCGGGGCGGCGCTCGGCGAGGATGCCGGCGGCTATCGCGCCGAGTTCCTCGACCTCGTCCGCCGGGCCGAGTCGGCCCACTGACCGCCGAGGGCGGCACGGGCCTTCGCGTCGAGGTCGCGGATCCGCTGCGTGCAGGTCTCGAAGATCTCCCGGTCGCTCATCGATGCCATCTGCTCGGCCGTGAGAATCTCGCCGAACTCGAGGCGAATCCGCCCCGGCCTCGGGAAGAGCCTCGTCCTTGGCCAGCACTCGAAGCCCCCCACGATCGCCACCGGCACGATCGGGACGCCGGCCTTCTTGGCGATCAGGGCGAAGCCGCTCTTGAACTCGCCGAGCCGACCGTCGTGCGTCCGCGCCCCCTCCGGGAAGATGATCACCGCGGCGCCCCGCTCGAGCCGCTCGATCACCGCCTTCATCGCCTTGAGTGCCGACGACTCGCGGTCGATCGGCACCGCGTCAAGTGCCGTGATCACCGCGCCGAACGGCTTGAAGCGGTAGAGGGAACTACGGGCGAGGCTCGAAAGCCGACGGTCGGTGGCGAGGCCCAGGAGGAGCGGGTCGAGAAACGTCTGGTGGCTGGAGAGCACGACCAGCCCGCCGGTCTTCGGCAGCGGTTCGGTGAACCGCGACCGGAAGCCGAACACGGCCACGCCGAGCGTCCTCGACACCACCCAGAGCACGGCATAGAGGCACTTGCCGAACGTGCTGTGACCGCCGCCGATCGACGCCCGGCAATCGCCGCTCATGCCCCCCGCGACGTGCGCCGCTCCTCGATGAGATGCACGAGCCGATCGACCACCTGCTCCTCCGTGAGCCCATCGGTCTCCACGAGCACCGCGTCGTCGGCGGGCTTCATCGCCCCGACCGCCCGGATGCGATCCCCCTCGTCTCGACGGTTCTGCGCGGCGAGCACGGCGTGGAGCGACGTGTCGACGCCGCGGGCCTCCTCCTCGCGGTGGCGGCGGCGAGCCCGCTCCTCCGGCGAGGCGGTGAGGAACACCTTGAGCTCGGCGTGCGGAAAGACCACCGACCCCTGGTCACGGCCCTCCGTGACGACGTCGAGCCCCCCGGCGATCGTCCGCTGCATCCGCTTCATCGCGTCGCGGACCGGCGGGGCGTCGGCCACCGACCGCGTGGCCGCAGTGATCTGCTCGGTGCGGATCTCGCTGGAGATGTCACGATCGCCGACGAACACGCGGCCGTCCCGGAAGGCAATGGCAAGCGACTCGGCGAGGGCCGCGAGCCCGGGGCCGTCGTCGAGGGCCACATCGCGTTCGAGGGCCACGAGCGTGACGGCCCGGTACATGGCGCCGGTGTCCATGTAGAACCAGCCGAGACGACAGGCCAGAGCCCGGGCGGTGGAGCTCTTGCCGGCGCCGGCGGGACCGTCGAGCGTGATGATCATCCCGCGAACCCCAGATCGAGTTGCAGCCACTGGTAGCGTGCGAGAGAAACTACGGTCCGCGTGCCGTCGATCGCAACGTCCACTCCCGCACGAGCCGCTCCGAAGGCATCGACGGCCACCGCCCGTTCGACCCGACGGCCCCAGTCGACGGTCACCGGCCCCGCGAGGCCGGCCGACTCCAGCAGCCCCACGCGGGCGGCCCTCGGCAGGCCGCCCTCCACGATGCACTCCGCCACGGTGAGGCGGACGTTCGGCGGGGCGACCGGACCGGCCGCGATGTCCGTCGCCCCAAGGAGCAGGGCGAGCCCGGCCTCCCAAGGACGCTCCAGCCCGAGCCCCACGGCAACCCGCCGCGCCACCCGGCCCCTGGCCGGCCCGGCCACCATGTCGAGCACGTGCGGCGACGAAAGCAGGTGCCACGGCAGACCGCCCGTGAGCAGGGTCACGGCCTCGCCGCCACGCTGCCCGTGCTCCGGCACGATCTCGACGAAGTGCGGCGCCGTGAATCTCGTCCGCTCGGTGGCGACCGACTGCGTGTGGACGCTGCGGCGGAGTTCCACGTGGTCGTTCTCGTTCCAGGCGAAGCGGAGCGCCACGTGGTTGGCCATGAGCGGCCCTGCGGCCGGATGCTCGACGTCGACCTCGACGTCGATGAGGGCCAGCGGCCTTGCCGGCACGAGCGAAACCCGCTGCACGAACCTGGCGACGACTTCGTCCGCCACGAGCAGCCGGCCGCGGGACACCAGCCGCGGAT
Organism: uncultured Planctomycetaceae bacterium; assembly: GCA_903831155.1. Taxonomy (GTDB): domain Bacteria; phylum Planctomycetota; class Planctomycetia; order Pirellulales; family UBA1268; genus QWPN01. Next base: position 24,034 of record CAIKWU010000139.1, read on the forward strand.
GGCCGCGATCGTCCGCGTCGAGGACCGTGGCCTCCGCCGCCATCCTTGCGAGCGACTGCCGATCCTCCTCGGCCACCCAGGGCTCGCCCACCTCCGGCGCCGCGGCCGTGGTGCGGACCGCGATCTGCTGCGACAGTCGGTTGGGGGCGTCGGCTCCCCTGCGGACGGCGAGCAGGCCCCCGGTCGCGGCGTTGATCTCGACGCGAACGAGGCCATTGTCGACCGCCAACGGCTCGTCGCGACGGCGCCCGAAGAGGCCGCCCAGCCAGGGTCGCCGCGGCACGGCCGGGGCCGGCACGGGCTCGGCCATGGGCCGCGACGGCGGGGCCGCAAACGGGGCAGCCGCGGCGACGATCCGTTCCGCCGCGGCGGTGGCGGCCGCGACCGCCTCCATCACCGGATCGGAAGCGGGCAGCGGCGGCGGAAACGCATCGGGCTCGAACGTGGCCGCGGACACCACGGCGGGCGAGGCATCGACCACGCGCTCGGGCGTGGAGAACGTGCCGATCAGGTTCGACCAGCCGCCGATGCGGCGGAGGAGACCGTGCCACCGGCTCGCCCTCCCGGCCACGTGCGCGAAGGCGAGAACGACCGCATGGTCGTGGTCCATCGCGTCGCCGAGCGTTTCGTGAAGCGCCAGGACCGTCCGGGCGGAGCCGGCGTCGAGCGGCCGCGAGGCGATCACGTCGATCGCGGCACCAGACGACTCCCAGCGGGCCACGCCGCCGCCGATGTCGGGCACGGCCGAGCCGTCGAACGCCGGCCAGAGCACCGCGCGAAACCCGCGCTC
>CAIKWU010000140.1 GCA_903831155.1 uncultured Planctomycetaceae bacterium
GGCGAGGGAGCCGGCCAGCGATCGTTCGCCATATCGCTCGTCGACGCCGGCGGCGATCACGAGCCCGCCGTCGGGAAGCGGATGGAAGGCGAGCACCTTCCCGGCGTCGGCCGGCGGTTCGATCGCACGCACCTGCCGGAAGGCGGCGGAGTCGCGGATGGCCGCCACACTGGTTTGCTCGGCGGCCCGCTCCTTCTGGATTCGCTCGAGAATCAGTTGCTGCTCGGTCTCGAGGTGCGAGGCGTCATCCTCCGCGGATGGCTCGGCCGCCTCGTCGGTGTCGGGGGCGGCCTCGGCACCGGACTGCTCCGTCGCAGCGGGTTCAGCCCCTTGCTCGCTCGCATGCGCGACGAACGGCACCAGGAATGCCATGGCGGCGAGCCACGGCGTGAGCACGTGCGACATGATGGTTCTCCCCTCGGACGGCGGCAGCTCATGCGGCCGCCGCCCGGGGGAGATCATACCGCAGCCGTCCCGGATGGGCCCACCGCGGTGGGCTCCGGGTCAGTTCGCGGCCTTGGACGCGCCGCGGCTGTGCCGGCGGCGGGCCGTGTTGCCGTAGACGTGGAGCGGCCGATAAGGACGCTCCAGCATCGGCGTGCTCTGGATCTGCTGCCGGGTCTCGCCGAAGGTCACGATCCGGGGATCGAACCCGGTGCCGGCGGCATCGACGGGGGATACGGGCACAAGCGCGGCCGCGGCGACGGCCGTGATCACGAGGGTGCGCATGGTGGCGGAGGGGTTTGGAGGAATGCCGGCCTGGTGTCGAAATCGGCACGCCGGGCCCGGGGGCTGCATGGAGTCACGTGGCGGCGTGCGCGGGAGATACGATCCGCAGGACTGGCTGGCGAGGGTCGAAATCGCAATCCCGGCGTTGAGGGTCGCCGGCGCCGCGACGCGAATCATGGTGTAGATTGCGGCCCGGGTGGCGGACCACGAGTGGGATTCCGAAGGAGAGCGGCGCGTGAGGGGCGCGGCCTGGATGGTCGTACTCGTGGCCGTGGCTGCCGGCGCTTCGGCCGACGAACCGTGGTCGCGCTGGCGCGGCGCCGCGGGAGCGGGTGCCGGCGGCCCGCGGCGGTTTCCGGTGGAGTGGACCGACGACGACCTGCGCGACGGCGGCGACAAGTGGCATGCGGACCTTGGGCCCTACGCGGGAGAGCACGGTTTCGCCGGTTCGGCGGCGGTGTGCGGCGATCTGGTGATCGTGTCGAACGACCACGAGGGCCATAGCTTCGTGGCGGCGCTCGAGTCGGCCACGGGACGCGAACGCTGGCGGCTGGCTCGTGAGAGCGGCAAGTCGGGGTACGCCACGCCGCTGGTGATCGATGCACCGACCGGCCGCCAGATCGTGCTCACGAGCAACGCGCACGGCGTCACCGGGATTGATCCTGCCACGGGGGCGGTGCTCTGGGAGCGGAAGTGCCTGCCGAAGCGGGCCGTGTCGTCGCCCGTGCTCGCGGGTCCGCTCGCGATCGGAACCTCCGGCGATGGCGGCGGCGACACCACGCTCGTGGCCGTCCGGATCCCCGAGATGGGCGGCGGCGATCCGCCGGTCGAGCCCGACCTCGTCTTCCGGCTCGATCGCAGCGCGGCGCCCTATGTGCCCACGCCGCTGGCCGTGGGCGGGCGGCTCTATCTCTGGGGCGACCGCGGCGTGGTGACCTGTGTGGACGCCGCGACGGGGGAGATCCGCTGGCGGGGCAGGGTGGGGGGCACGTTCTCCGCGTCGCCGATCGCGGTGGGGGGCACGATCCGCAACGTGTCGTCCGAGGGCGAGGTGGTCACGCTCGCCGACGGCGACGCCTTCGAGGTCCTCGGCCGGGCCACGCTTGGCGAAGAGTGCCGTTCGACGCCCGCGGTCGTCGGCGACCGCATCGTGTTTCGCACCGTCGGACGACTGCTCGCGATCGACGCGCTGCCGAATCCCTGACGCGATCCGCGGGGCGGTTTACGTCCGCCGCCGCCGCACGAGTGCGCCGATCCCGAGGGCGGCTGCGGTCGCAGCCAGGGCCATGCTGGACGGTTCGGGCACGACGCTCGCCGGACTGGGCGAGCGAGGCGTTGCTCAGCCGGACGTAGTAGTTGCCCGGCTGCACAAACTGCGCGTCGGCGTAGCGGAAGAACCAGAGGCCGGCCTGGGTTCCGTTCGCGAACGTTCCCGTGGTGCCGAGCGTGGTCCAGTTCTGGCCGTCACCGATCTCGAGGTTCAACGCGGGGGCATCCGTGGAGACGCCCGGAAAGTTGGTGATCGGCCTCAGGCTCGTCATCCAGACCTCAAAGCGGTAGGGCGTTTGGCCGGCCCCGACCGTCAGCATCTGTGATCGCCAGGCGGTGGCGTTGGCGACCACGTCGCCGTTGGCGGCGTAGAAGAGGCTGCCCGAGTGGGGAAGGCCGACGAAGCCGATCGAGGGGTCGCCGTCGTGGTACCGCGACGCGTCGTCTCGTACGGATTGCACGTGGTCCTTGTGCGCGTGTGCTCGGGGAATGAAAGCCGACCGGCCGTAAGGCCGCGGGCTCACCACGCTGGACACGGCATCGTCGAGTGGTTCGCCCCACGCCTCACGGCGTTGGGCTTCTTCAAAACGAGAAGCGAGGGCGTCGTCAAGAAGAGAGGCTAGCCCGGCCGCTGGCACATCGGCAGCCGTTCCCGAGCTGATGGGCGAATCGTGAGCCGCGTGCCCCGTCTCGTGGGCCGCCGTATTCCCGCTTCCAGCGGTAATACGTCTGCTCTGTCACTCCAAGCTTCCGCACCACCTCGGGCACGGTCTTCCCTTGAGCAAGCCCAACCTCGGCCTCACGGAGCTTCCCGATGATCTGCTCCGCCGTGAACTTCTTTCCTCGTGGCATCCGTTGCCCTCCCTTGGGTTGCACCACCAGAGATTCTCTCTCGAAAGGTGGTGACGTTTAAGGGGGCAGGTCAGTTCGCTGAGGTACCGACTCCCGGCCCCGGAGTCGCGCCGTCCCTTGGCAGGGCTACCCTGATGGATAGAAACTGGTTCCATTCATGGGGGCAGGTCGGCTGCGCGGAGAACAAACCTCCCGCGCCACCCTCGCGGGTGGCTCGCGACTCGCCGAACGCGAGTCGGGCATAATCCGGGACCGGGAGCGGATTTCGCCATGAAGAGGAGCCGGACCGATGACTGACGAACCGAAATCCGCTCCCGTCCGGGATTTTCCTTATCCGTCCCGCGATGAGCACGAGGAGTTTGCCAACACGCTCACGCACGCCGCCGGGGTGTTGCTCAGCGTGGCCGGCGCGGTCGCCTTGCTTTCGAGCCGTACCCACTGGACCGTCGCGGTGGCCTGCGGCATGTACGCCGTCACGCTCGTGGCGACGTACGCGGCGTCTGCCCTCTCCCACGGCGTGCAGAGGCCCGATTGGAAGCATCTGCTCAGCATCTGGGACCAGGGCGTGATTTTTCTGCTCATCGTCGGCACGTACACCCCGTTTCTCGTGGCGTACCTCCC
>CAIKWU010000141.1 GCA_903831155.1 uncultured Planctomycetaceae bacterium
CCGGCGGCGACCGCGATCGACAGGCGGCCGAGCAGGGCGGCGAGCACGGCGTCGGGGAATCGTCGAGAGCCCATCGGATCGACCTCGTTCCCGTCGGCCGGCACCGCACTCCGCGGGCGGTTCTAACATGGCTGCGGCCCATCTGGTACAAACCCGAAGCCGAGTCCCGCCTTTCACCCCCATCACCCATGAAAGCCCACTGGCCCGTCGTCGCGATCGTTGGCGTGGGCATGATCGGCGGCTCCGTCGGCAAGGCTCTCCGGTCCCGCCGGCTGGCCGCGAAGGTGGTGGGCGTCGGCCGCTCGGAGAAGTCGCTGGCCGCCGCGAAGCAGATTGGCTGCGTGACCGACACCTCGACCGACCTCGCGGCGGCGGCCGCCGCCGACCTCGTGATCGTGGCCGCCGGCGTCGGCGCCATCCCCGGCCTGCTCGATGCGATCGACGGCGTCGTCCGCCCCGGCACGCTCGTCACCGATGCGGGCAGCACCAAGACCTCGATCGTGGCCGGCTGGGAGAAGGGCCGCCGCAGCCGCCGTGGCAGATTCGTGGGGAGCCATCCGATCGCCGGCAGCCATCGCCGTGGGCCGGCCGCGGCCGACGCCGACCTGTTCGCCGGCCGGGTCACGGTGGTCACGCCCGCGAAGGCCACGCCCGAGGCCGATGCCGCCGCGATCGGCGACTTCTGGTCGGCCCTCGGGTCGACCGTCTTCATGATGCCCCCGAAGGAGCACGATCGGATCCTCGCCGCCACGAGCCACGCGCCCCACGTGATCGCCGCCGCGGTCGCCGCGGCCACGCCCGCTGCCGCACTCACCTTCACCGCCGGCGGCTGGCGCGACACCACGCGAATCGCCGCCGGCGATCCCGACCTCTGGGCCGACATCCTCCTCGACAATGCGGGGGGCGTCGGCGACGCCATGAAGCGGTTCGCAGCCACGGTCGAGAAGCTGCTCGCCGCGATCGAACGCGGCGACCGCCGCCGGCTGGTCGAAATCCTCTCCCGCGCGAAGGACACCCGCGATGCTCTGGGAAGTTGACGTCTCGCTCCGCGACCCGGCTGGCGACCATGCCGCCCGGGAGGTGGCCGCGGGCGCGGCGGAACTCGGCGTCGCCGCCTGCCGGCGGGCCCGCACCGCAGCCGGCTGGCTGATCGAGGGCGACCTCTCCCGCGACGTCGTGGAGCGGCTCGCAGCCACGCTGCTCGCCGACCCCGTCACGGAGTCGTTCGCGATCGGCGAGGTGGGTTCGGCTCGGCTCGTCGAGCCGCTCGATGGCCTGCCGACGGTGGTGCACGTGCTCCCCAAGGTGGGTGTCACCGATCCGGCCGGGCTCTCGGCCCAGGCCGCGGCCGCGTCGCTCGGACACCGCGTGGCGATTCGCAGCCTGCGAAAGTACTGGCTGCCGCCGCTCGACGCCGCCTCCATCGACCGGCTCGCCGGAAAACTCCTCGCCAACGATGCCATCCAGGACGTGGTCGTCGGCCCGCTGGCGATCGCCACGCTCTCCGGTGGGCGGACATGGGCGTTCGCGCAGGAGACGATCCCGCTCGCCGGGCTCGACGACGCCGCGCTCGAGAAGCTCAGCCGGGAGCGGTGCCTGGCCCTCTCCGTGCGGGAACTCCACGCTGTCCGCGACCAGTATGCCGCACTCGGCAGGGAGCCCTTCGAGATCGAACTCGAGACGATCGCCCAGACGTGGAGCGAGCACTGCTGCCACAAGACGCTCACCAGCGCCGTCGATCACGTCGGTCCCGCCGGCGAGGCCCGGTACGACAACCTCCTCAAGGAGACGGTGTTCGCCGCCACGCGGACGATCCGCGAGTCGCTCGGGCCCCGCGACTGGTGCGTGAGCGTGTTCAAGGACAACTCGGGCGTGGTGCGGTTCGACGGCGACCACGACATCTGCGTGAAGGTCGAGACCCACAACCATCCCTCGGCGATCGAGCCCTACGGCGGCGCGGCGACAGGGCTCGGCGGTGTGATCCGCGACGTGCTCGGCACGGGCCTCGGCGCCAAGCCGATCGCCAACCTCGACGTGTTCTGCGTGGCCCCGCCCGACACCCCCGCCGATGAGATCCCTCCGGGAGTGATCCACCCACGGCGGCTGCTCGCCGGCGTGGCGGCGGGGGTCCGCGACTACGGCAACCGCATGGGCATCCCCACGATCGCCGGCGCCGTCGCCTTCCATCCGGGCTACATCGGCAACCCGCTCGTGTTCTGCGGCACCGTCGGCATCATGCCGCGGGGCCACGCCGACGCGGCCGTGCAGCCCGGCGACCTCGTGGTGGTGGCGGGCGGCCGCACCGGCCGCGACGGCATCCACGGGGCGACGTTCTCGAGCATCGAGCTCACGAGCGAGAGCGAGACGGAGAGTGGCGGCGCGGTGCAGATCGGCCACGCGATCAACGAGAAGATGCTCACCGACTTCGTGCTGGAGGCGTCGCGGCAGCAGCTCTTCCACGCGATCACCGACTGCGGCGCCGGCGGGCTGTCGAGCGCGGTCGGCGAGATGGGGGCCACGCTCGGCGCCGAGGTCGACCTCGCGAGGGTGCCCCTGAAATACGAGGGCCTCTCCGCGACGGAGGCGTGGATCTCGGAGGCCCAGGAGCGGATGGTGCTCGCGGTCGCCCCCGCCGACTGGCCGGCGATGGCCAGGATCGCCGCCGACGAGGGGGTCGAGGCCACGCCGATCGGCACGTTCACCGGATCGGGACGCATCGTGCTCACGTGGCAGGGCACCGTCGCGGGCGACCTCGACTGCCACTTCCTCCACGAGGGGAGGCCGCGGCAGCGGGTCGTGTCGCGAGCTCTGCCGATGCCGTCCGAACCGCTCGTCTGGTCGGGCGCTGCGTCGCTCGCGACGTCGCTTCTCGACGTCCTCGCACTGCCCGACGTCGCCAGCAAGGAACGGATCGTGCGGCAGTACGACCACGAGGTGCAGGGCTGCTCGGTGCTCAAGCCGCTGCTCGGCCCCGGCGAGGGCCCGGCCGACGGCACCGTGATCCGCGGCGTGCTCGGCCGCGGTCGCGGCATCGTGCTCGGGGTGGGGCTGCGGCATCACCTCGGCCGGCTCGATCCCTATCAGATGGCGGCCGGCGGCATCGTCGAGGCGATCGCCAACGCGGTCGCGGCCGGCGCGGATCCCGACCGCATCGCCCTGCTCGACAACTTCTGCTGGGGCGACACGCGGCGGCCGGAGTCGCTCGGCACGCTGGTGGAGGCCTGCCGCGCCTGCCACGATCTCGCGATCGCCTTCGCGGCGCCGTTCGTGAGCGGCAAGGACAGCCTCAACAACGTCTTCACCTACGCCGACGCCACGGGCACGTCCCGCGAGATCTCGATCCCGCCCACGCTCCTGGTGACGGCGATGGGGCAACTCGACGACGTCCGCCGCGCGGTGTCGCCCGATCTCAAGGCCGCCGGCAACCGCCTCGCGGTCGTGGGTGAAACGCGGGCCGACCTGGCGGGCAGCCAGCTGTCGCTGACGGGCCGCGTGCACGGCGGCGACGTGCCGACGGTCGACGTGGCCGCCTGCCGCGCCGCGATCCACGCGGTCGCCGCCGCCCGTCGCGACGGGCTCCTGCAATCCTGCCACGATCTCTCCGACGGCGGCCTGCTGGCGGCGGTCGCCGAGATGGCGATCGCGGGCCGGCTCGGGGCCCGCATCGCGCTTGCCGACGTGCCGGCCCCGGGCACCGCCGCCGGAAGCGATCTCGCGATCGCCTTCGCCGAGACACCCGGCCGGTTCGCCTGCGAGGTCCGGCCGGAGCATGCGGCCGAGTTCGCCCGTCGGCTCGGGGGCGTGCCCTGGGCGTGGATCGGCGAGGTGACGTCGGCTGATCTCGAGATCGTGTCGACCACCGGCTCGAGCGAGCGGGTCGCCGTCGACCGGCTCGCCGGCGCGTGGCGCGGGGAGACTGCCTGATGCTCGCGCCCCGCGCCCTGATCCTCCGCGCCCCCGGCACCAACTGCGATCACGAGACCGCGCATGCCTTCGAGCGGGCCGGGGGCCTCGCCCGCCGCGTGCACGTGCGGGCGCTCGCCGAGCGGCCGGCGATCGCCGACGATTGCCAGATCCTCTGCATCCCGGGCGGATTTTCCTACGGCGACGACATCGCCAGCGGCCGCATCTTCGCGCTCGAGCTGAGGACGAGGCTGGGCGAGACGCTCGCGAAGTTTCGCGACAAGGGCGGCCTCGTGCTGGGCATCTGCAACGGTTTTCAGGTGCTCGTGCAGACGGGCCTGCTGCTCACCGATCCCGCCACCGGCGAGCAGGAGGCGTCGCTCGCGCACAACACCTCGGGTCGCTACGTGGACCGTTGGGTACGGCTCTCCTGCGGCCCGAGCCCGTGCGTGTTCCTGAAGGGCCTCGGCGAGTTCGAGCTCCCGGTCGCCCACGGTGAGGGTCGCTTCGTGCTCCGCGAGCCGGCCCGGCTCGACGTTCTCCGCGCGGCGGGCCAGCTGCCCCTCACCTACGTGGCGGACGATCTGGGCCGGCCGACGAATCCCAACGGCGCGATGGGCGACGTGGCCGGCGCGTGCGATCCTACGGGCCGGGTGTTCGGCCTGATGCCGCATCCCGAGCGGTTCATCGACGCGACCCAGCATCCCTCGTGGCCGGGCCGCCTCGACCCCTCGGCCCCCGGCGCCGGCCTCACGATCTTCGTCAACGCCGTGAAGGCGACGGCGTAGGACACCGGCACGACACGGCGGTCTGGGAAAGGCCATGGGGCTGGGAGCTCTCCGGGGCGGTGATCCCCGTTGACCCCGCCGCCTCCTTCCACTACCTCCCCACCTTCCCATCACCCCACGGGCACCGCCCCACGGCGGCTCCTCATCCCATGCGCCCGCCTCCGGCGACCGCCCCGTGGCTGCTGCCGATCATCGCAAGCCTGCTCGCGGCTCCCGGCTGCTCGCTGGCCACGTCGGTGCTCGTCGCCCGACGCCCCGACGCCGACGCCCGGCTGGCGGACGCCGCCGTTCCCCAACCGGCCCAGCGAACGATCCCGCTCGAGGTGATCTTCATCCGCTGCGCCGCCGACGACGTGCAGCTCCGCGACGAGATCTGGCAACACGTCGATGAACTGGTGCTCGATGGCGAACGACGGCGGGCGCTCAATGCCAACGGCCTTCGCGTGGGGGTCGTGACCGGGGAGCTGCCCGTGGAGTTCGCCGCCCGGCTGGCCACCGCGGAAGACGAGCCGGCCGAGGTGGCCGGAGTCGATCCTGCGCATGCCCGGAGGCGGCTGCGGCTGCTGCCCGGCCGGGGTAGCGAACTCGTCACCGCGACGCGGCTGCCGAGCCTCGTGCTGCTCGAGCGACTGGAGGGCGAAGTCCGCGGCGGAACCTACCACGACGCGACTCCCCAGTTCGCCGTCGACGCGAGACCGGCGGCGGACGGACGGGTGCGGCTGGAGGTGGTGCCGGAGATCAGGCACGGGCCGGTGGAGAAGTCATGGGCCGGAGAGGATGGCGTGTTCCGGCTCGAGACTGGGCAGCGACGACACCGCATGGACCACCTGGGCATCGACGTCACGCTCCCGGCCGGAGGCCTGCTCCTCGTGGGCTGCGGCGGCGAGCCATCCGCCACGGTGGGCGACGGGCTGCTCCGCGATCATGGCAACGGTGACGAGGGCACCGTGAGGCTGATCGCGATCCGGCCGCTGGCGCGAAGCACCGACCCGGCATTCGCGGAGCCGGCCCCGGCGGCCGACGGCGACGAGGGTCCGCCGCTGACCATCGACTGACCGCCCGCGGCAAGCGAGGCAAGGTGGGCCGAGCCTTCCGGACGCGCATCCTGCATCGACTGCGGACCCGTGGGACGCTGGCGGACGCAGGACGGTGCCCGGCGTCGAGGTGACCGCGACGGGAGTCAATGGCCGATCTCCTTGGGGACGAGCATCCCTGCGCCCGTAAGGATTGAGCGACGCATGCCTGCCGCGACGACACCCGAATTCAAGCCCGTACGCCACCGTCCGAAGTCGTACACCGTGTTCGCGGCGGCGTTCCTCGCGGGAGCCGCGGCGGCCGTCGGCGTCAACCGCGTGCTCGACGTCCACCTGGCCCAGCGACGGCCCCAGGTCGAGTGCGAGCCGATCTTCGTGGCCCTTCGCGGCCTGCCGCAGGGCTCGCCGGTGACCGTCTGGGACGTGGCACTCAAGGATTGGCCGAAGGCGATGCTGCCCACCACCGCGCTTCGTGCCGGCGATGCCTTCGAGGGATACGTCCTGCGGCACGCGGTTCGCGAGGGCCAGCCGTTGCTGGCCGTGCAGCTCGTCCGCTCCGGCAGTGGCGTGGATGGCGAGGGCACGGTGGAAGCGTTCGTACCCGCAGTGCCCGCCACGACGACCGCGACCAGCGTTCCGAATGCGTCCGCCGATCTCTGGACGCCGTCCGCGGTGGCGACCGCCGAGCCGGCGACCACGGCACCGGCACAGGTCGCCGCCGCCACGCCCACCAGCGTGCCGGAAACGCCGACCGTCGCCACCATCGGTCCCGCCGATGACGGGCAGACCGCCGTGGCCGAGCCGGCCACGACACCCGCAACCGAGGTCGCCGCCAGCGTGCCGACCACCGAGGAGCCCGTGGCCGTGGCGGTCCTGCAGCCGGTGGTGCCACCTTCCGAAACTCCCGTCGCCCCATCGCCTGCGGCACTGCCCACTCCAACTGCCCCGGCACTGGCCACCCAGCCCGCGCCCGCGGCGTCGGCCCTCGAGGAGGACGACACGTCCGAGGCCGTGGTCACCGACGTCTCGTCGATCCCCTCGGTGATGAAGCAGCCCACCGAGGCGAGGCAGTCGTCCACGGGGCCCACCTCCGGAGACGCCGGCCGCTTTCTCGTCGTCCCCGAGCGGATCGCGCTGCAGGCCGACACGTCGTTCACCACGCCGCGTCCTCAGCCGCCGGGACCGCCCACGACCTCGCAGGCGAAGCCCCGCACCAGCTCGCGGCCCACGGGCCAGACCGATACCCGCCGCGGCAGCCAGCCGGTGCCGCAGCGGCAGACGCAGGCCGCAGCGTCGCAGCCCAGGCCGACACCGCAGGGTGCGCAGCGCGGCGAGCCGCAGAGCGCGACCCGGAAGTCGTGGGGCGGGATGTTTCCCAACGTCGCCGCCGGCATCGACGCCATCGGCGGCCAGTGGCAGCGGTCGCGATCGACCGCCGGCCAGCCGCGCGGCGACCAGCCCGTGAGCCGCTGAAGATCGCCGCGGGCCGATCCCGACCGATGCCCCGGAGAGCGGCCGCGGATCAGGGCGTGATCACGATCTTGCCGGCGAGGCTCCCCGACAGGCCCACGGTGGCCGACTCCTGGATCGCGTGCGCCTCGGCGGTCCGCTCGAGGGGAAGCACCCGGTCGACGCGAATCTTCAGGCGGCCCCTCGACAGCCAGCGGTTGATGTCGGCCGCCGCCGCGGCCTGCGTCGCCGCGTCGACCTTGAACATCACGAAGCCGATGAGCCTGCAGCCCTTCACGTAGAACGGGCCGACCGGAAACGGCGGCCGGGCATCGCGGCCGGCCATGACCACCATCCGGCCGCGTTCCGCCAGCAGGCCCACCGCACGATCGAAGTCGGGTTCGCGACGCGTCTCCCACCAGACGTCGACGCCATCGGCCGCGACCGCCCGCAGCGCGGCGTCGAGATCCGGGTCGCGATAGTCGAGCACGACGTCCGCCCCGAGCCCGGCCACGACGCCGCGTTTCTCGGGAGTGCCGGCGGTCGCGATCACACGGGCGCCGAGCGCCTTCGCGATCTGCACCACCGCCGAGCCAACCCCTCCGGAACCGCCGTTGACGAACACCGTCTCGCCGGGCTGCACGGCCGCCTCACGGACGAGACCGAGGTGGGCGGTGATCGACACCAACGCGGCGGCCGCGGCATCGATGTCGGAAACCTCGTCGGGCGTGGGATACAGCCACCGCTCGTCCACGGCGGCGAACTCCGCGAAGGTGCCCTGCCGCCCGAGCAGGCCCTGATTCGACCCCCACACCCGCATGCCGGGGCGGAGGCCATCGACGTCGGCCCCGACGGCGACCACCTCTCCGGCAAGGTCGCAGCCGACCACGAACGGGAACCGCAGCGGCATCGCCACCGCTCCCGAGCGGACGTACGTGTCGATCGGATTCACGGCACAGGCCCGCACCCGCACCAATGCCTGCCGCGGTCCCGGGACCGGATCGGCGAGTTCCCCGGTCACGATCGACTCGGGAGGCCCGAACGCCTCGATGAAAGCGGCTCTCACGGCGTCGCCTCTCCTCTGTGGCGGGGCGTCGACCGGGCGGTGAACAGACCCACCGCCGCGAGCGCGGCCGCCGCCGCCGACACGCCCCACAGCACCCGCGACACGCCGCGGGCCACGGCGGTGAACCGCGCGAGCCGCACCTCAGCCGCTGACGGGATTCGGTTGAGCCCCGACTGAGCGAGTTCCGTCCACGCGGCATGAACGACGCTGATCGGCGCCGAGTTCACCGTGCGGCGAATCGCATCGCTCGCGGGCGGCCCGCCGACGAGCCTGCCGCCGAGCGGCACGGCGAACGCCGCGACGAGGCCGGAAAGCAGGGCGATCGTCACGCCGGCGAAGACCACTCCTCTTGAACCGTCCCAGCCCTGGGGCCGGGCTGCAACCGCCTGCGTTGGGGCCGCGAAGGCGGCGAGATCCCGCAACCTGGGCACGTCGACCGCAGCGCCGCAGCGAGGGCAGGAGATGCGGGCCCCAGCCTGTCCGGCCGTGACGGCGAGGGCCGCCGAACAGGAACACGGGACGACGTACGTTCGCTCGGCGCTAGGCATGCGGAAGGTCGC
>CAIKWU010000142.1 GCA_903831155.1 uncultured Planctomycetaceae bacterium
ATGGTCGGTCTCCGGCGGCTGGGCGTGCGTGGCAGGTCGCTCTGGCTCGAAGGCAGACGCTGGGTGCCGCGAGGTGTGACGATTCCCCCGACGGGCTTCGATCCGATCGCGCTGCGGAGCCTGCCCGCGGCCGCCATGATCAATGATCCTTCCGACGCGATCTGCGCGGCCGCTGATCAGGCGGGCTTAGCCATCATCGCTCGGCTCACGGATGCGGCTGGCCGGCCACTCGACTCCGCGGAGGCCAGGGAGCAAATCACAGCCTGGGCGGTGCATCCATCGGTGGTGCTCGCCGTGGTGCCGCGGACGGCGGACGCGGCAGAGAGCATGGCGATCATCGCTGCCGTGCGGCTGCTCAAGGGCACGATGCTCGTGGGTCTGGAAGTCGATGGCACGCAGCCCCCGGATGCGGTGCAGGCAGTGGCCGTCGACGCGGCTGATTGCATCGTGGTTGATCTTCCCCGTGATGGCCTGCCACACGACGGCTGGCGGTTGTGGAAAGCGGACAAGCCGCTGGTGGCCCAGCGGGCCGTTGCCACGGGGAGCTTGGCGGAGCACCGTCAGGAATGCGACCGGCTGCAGGCTGCCCTGGCCGCCTGGGGGCTTGCCGAGGAAGCGGCGCAACTCCCCTGGGACTGGGCCGGGTATCTCGCTACCCCGTGGTAGCATCCATTCCATGACAGCCTACGATCCCGACCGCTATTCCCGACAGGTTCGCTTCGCTCCGCTCGGTGCCGATGGACAGTCGCGGCTTGCCGGGGCCCGCGTGGCCATCGTCGGCTGCGGGGCGCTTGGCAGCGTCGTGGCGATGACGCTCGTGCGGGCGGGCGTGGGATTCGTGCGGATGATCGACCGCGACGTTCCCGAACTCTCGAATCTGCCGCGGCAGGTGCTCTTCGACGAGGCCGACGTGGCCGCCGGTGTTCCCAAGGCCGCCGCTGCAGCAGCGCATCTGCGCCGGATCAACTCCGCCGCCCAGATCGAGCCGGTGGTCGCCGACCTCACGCCCGCGAATGCAGCGTCGCTCCTCGGCGGAGTGGACATGATCGTGGACGGCACCGACAACTTCGAGGCGCGGTTCATCGTCAATGAATATGCCTGCCGAAATGGCATCCCGTGGGTGTATGGCGGCGCGATTGGCGCGGAGGGCCGCGTCATGGCCGTGCGGCCGGGCACAACAGCCTGCCTGCGGTGCCTCATTCCCGATCCGCCGGCCCCCGGCGTGATGCCAACCTGCGACACGGCCGGCATCATCGGCCCGACTGCAGTCGTGGTGGGGGCGATCGAGGCCGCCGAGGCGATCAAGCTGATCGTGGGCGTGACCGACGGTCTGCGCAGTCGGCTCTTGGCGTGCGATCTGTGGGAGGGTGTCTGGCGGACGATCGATCTTTCGTCGCTCGCCGAGCAGGGCTGCGCGACCTGCCGCGCAGGCGATTTTCCATGGCTCGAGGGCAGGATGGGGACGCAGGCTGCGGCCATCTGCGGCCGCGACGCCGTGCAGGTGGCGGCCGCTCGGCCCGGGGCCGTCGATCTGGCCGCACTGGCGGCACGGCTTGAGGCCTTCGGGGCCGTGACGGCAAACCGATGGTTAGTGCGTGCTGAGGTTGAACCCGGGACTCTACTCTCCGTGTTTGCCGACGGCCGGGCGATCGTGGCCGGCACGCGGGACGAGTCGAGGGCCCGGGCGATCGTCGCCCGCTACGTCGGGGCCTAAAGCGGCTGAAAAATGGGGACGGGAGCGATTTTTGGCGGCCGAAGGCTTTAGGGTCCTCGTCCATGAAGATCGCAATGATTCCCCCCAAAGTCGCTCCCTCCCCCATTTTTCTCGGGCTGTCGAACAGCGCGCCAAAAACTTGCCTGCGGTGAAACAGAGTGTAGGCTCTTCATGGTAGTGGATGAAAAGCTCTCAATTCCTGTTTCACTCAGAGGCATTCCCAATGGTCCGCCGCACCTGGTTTCGATCGTCTTTCCCCGTCCGCAAGCATGCCGTCCGTGGGGCCAGCCGAGTCCAGAGGCAGTTCGATCTGGAGCAGCTTGAGCAGCGGACGGTGATGGCGGCGGAAAACGTTATCTTCCCCACGGGATACACCTACACGCAGGCAGATCTGCGGCCCATGGATGTGATCAAGAGCCAGAACGGCGTGCTCGAGGCCAACGTGAGGATGGTCACGGCAGGCTTCGACTCCAATCCGATCCTCTACGGCGACCAAGAGGTCTACAGCAGCAAGGTGGTTGACAGCGACACGGGCGAGGAAACCATTTCCTACGCCATGGCCTATCAGTTTGATGCCTACGGCGAATCGTACTCGGCTGGCTTTCCGAGCACGATGCTGCAGATCAACAGCGGCGACACGCTCAAACTTCACCTGACAAATGATCTCGCCGGGGACAACGATCCCTCCGTTCC
>CAIKWU010000143.1 GCA_903831155.1 uncultured Planctomycetaceae bacterium
GACACCGTCGCCGTCGCTGCCAACGCCGCGGAGGACGTCGCCGGGGCGTCGAGCACCGTGGGCTGCCGCGGCGTGGCGAGGCGATCGCGGAGGGTCTGCGCCAGCGTCGCGCCGAGATCCTCGTCGCGGCTCCGCGTTCCCACGTCGTCGATCGCGTCGGCCAACCCGAGCACGACAGCCTGCCGGACGCCCTCGCGAACCCACTGGAAAAAACTCATGCCCACTCCTCCGTGAACGCCGCGTCTTGCCCGATCCGCACGGTCCAAGGGCCGCAGCGACAGTCACCTGCCGTCGTGGCCCGGGGAACGTATCGGCCGGTCAGTTCGCCGCCTGCACGCCGCCGCCGTCGTGTGCGGGCCCCGGCCTCTGGGCAGGATGTGCCGCCGCGAGGATTCGACCTGCGCAGACCAGGCAGATGTCGTCGCTCTGCACCTGCCCGGCAGCGTGCCGGCGGACGTCGGCGAGGAGCCGCCGGCCGATCTCCGCGGGGCCAGCGGACGCCGCGGCCAGCACCCCCTCGAGCCGTTCGAAGCCGTAGCACTGGTCATCGTGGTCGAGCGCCTCGCTGATCCCGTCCGTGCAGAACACGAGGGTGCTTCCAGCCGGCAACGCGACCTCGCAGACGCGGAAGTCGCCGGGCGGGGCCATGCCGAGCGGCAACCCTCCCAGGTCGGCCGCCACGGCCCGCACACCGCCTCCCGGCTCGCGGAGAAACACGGGCAGGTGCCCCGCGTTGCAGATGGTGGCCACGTGACGAACCGGGTCGAGCACGGCGACCACGAGCGTGGCGAAGCGATCGTCCCATCCGCCGCGGAGGAAGCTCTCGTTGATCCGTGCCACGGCCCGCCCGAGGTCGCGCTCGCTCGCGAGGCAGTAGCGAACGTCCGCCGACAGGGCCGCCATCAGCAGCGCCGCGGAGATGCCCTTGCCCGAAACGTCGGCGAGCACCACCGCCAGACGGCCCTCGGCCAGCGGCACGTAGGCGAAGAAGTCGCCCCCCACGTGGCGAGCCGACTCGTAGAAGTCGAAGATTTCGTAGTCCGGCAGATCGGGCGGCCGCGACGGCAGCAGCCCCTGCTGCACCCGCTGCGCCAGCTCGAGATCCCGCGCAAACTGCTCCCGGGCCACCCGCTCGTCGTGCGCCAGGGCCTGCTCGATCGCCTGCGCCGCCTGGCCTGCCACGCCCGCGAGCACCTCCAGGTCGGCGGCGATGAAACCGTTCGTGGCGTCGCGGGAGTCGATCTGGATCACCCCGAGCAGCCCGCCGTCGTCGCGGGACACGGGCACGCACATCACCGAGCGGATGCGGCAGTCGAGGACGCTGTCGGCCGACTTGAAGCGGGTGTCGGCCGTCGCATCGGCGGAGAGGATCGCGCGACGCGACTCCGCGACGGCGGTGAGCAGCGACAGGCTCAGCCGCAGCGGGCCCGCCTCCTCGGCCGCCTTCTTCAGCCGCCGCGACCGCAGCACGAGCCTTCCCGTCCCTGGGTCGGCGAGGAGCACGAAGCCCCGCTCCGCCCGCGGAAACGCGTCGAGCAGCCCTTCGAGCAGCCGTGGCAGCACGTCGTCGAGAGAGAGCGACGTGCCGATGGCACGGTTCAGCCCGACCACGGCCCGGAGCTTGGCCTCGGCCAGCCGATCGCCATCCGGCTCGCCCGCAACTCCCGGCAGGTCGAGCTGGGAGACGATCACCGCCGCCGACTCGTTCTCGAGAATCACCTCGGCATCGGACGACGACAGCTCCACGGACGCTCGCGATCGCCGACCGGGGCGCTCCACGTAGCGGAGCCGCTGGCCGCAGATCGAGACCTCGTCGCCGTCGACGAGCATCCGGGGCGACGCGAGAGGCTGGCCGTTCACGAACGTGCCGTTGCGGCTGCGGAGATCCTCGATGCTCACCCCCGAGGCATCCCGCACGATGGCGACGTGCTGCCGGCTCACGGCCGCCTCGTCGAGCACGACCTCGCACCCGGGATGGCGGCCCACGATGGTCCGCCCCTCGGCGAGTTGAAACCGCGTGTGCCGTCGGCCCGGTGAGATCAGTTCGAGGTGAGGCACGCGACGAATCGCCCCGGGCGATGGCGGCGGCACGCAGGCGGCGGCCCGCGATTGCCGTCCTGCGGCGGGAAGGGTAATCTCCCGTGACACGATTCCGTGCTTGGGGAATGGTGTAACGGTAGCACGACTGGCTCTGAACCAGTTAGTCTAGGTTCGAATCCTAGTTCCCCAGTCCTTACCCTCACGCGCCGGGGGGCTTGTCCGGCATCCGTTGGATCTCCGTCCGCTGTCC
>CAIKWU010000144.1 GCA_903831155.1 uncultured Planctomycetaceae bacterium
CTACGAGCAACTCCAGCCCGGTGACGCCGTGGAGGTGATTCACGGCGTGCAGGTCGGGTCGTCCGCCAACTGGACGACGAAGACCACCGGCAAGGTGCTCCGCCGGGAGCGGCGGCGGCACGGGCTGCACTTCCGCCGCAACGCCGACGACAAGGTCTACAGCGACGTCCTGATCCTCGCCCGCGACGACGGTGAACTGACGACGGTGACCATCGACGAGTACACCCGCCTGCGTCGCCTCTAGCTGTCCGTGGAGAAATCCCTCCATGGCTTTTTTCCACGTGGTCGACCTCGGGAAACGCCGAGGGTTTCCCGGGTCGACGCTCGCCGCGTTGTGCGGCGGCAGACTTGTTCCACCGTCTGCTAGGCCGCGTTCGGCAGCCCGCAGTCAGCGGTCAGCGCTGAGCAGCCGACGTGCCTCGTCTACCTGCTCGGCGCAGTGGGGCTTGTCGGCATAGGTTTCCACCAGCTCCTCGAGCAGCTGGTGCCGGCGGGTCAGCGCCACCACCCGGCGGGTGGCGTCGGCGGTGGTCTCGACCTCCCGTTGGTAGGCGGCCGCCTGAGTCAGGACGTCGGTGGCGCGGTCCTTGTCGGTCAGTGTCTCCTTTCGCCTGGCGGCGTCCTCACGGCTTGCGACCTGGGAGACGATCTCAAGCTGTCGACGGGCCAACTCCCGCCACGTGGCCGGATCGGGCTGCTCCACCGCCGCGCAAGGATCGTCGAAGTCGGGCCCAGCACGCCCGCGGCCGGGATCATCGCCACCAACCGCCAGCATGCCGCGGAGCTTGTCGGCGGCGGCTTTGGAGTCGGCATCCGAGACCCGAATCGCCTCCAGGTACGACCGCTCGAGGGGAGACTTCGGGGAGTATGTGGGAAACCGGTGACGGGAGAGCTTGTGCAGTCGGTCGAGCGCGACCTCGCGGCCGAGTTCGCGGACCGTGGCTGCGAACTGCCCCTGCGGGTAGCGTGCAAGGAACGACCTGATCTCGCGACAGGGGTCGCCAAGGTCGTCCGGGTCGCTGAGCATCGCGACGATTCGGTCGTGGGTACGCTCCTCGGCGTTGGGGTCGGGCCACGGCCACGGCCTGAGGAACAGCCACCAGCCGGCGATGGCAATCGTGGCGACGGTGGTCAGGGCCACCATCGTCATGAGCATCGACTTCAGCCCGGCGGCCCCCTCCTTCCGCTCACGGGCGGCGCGGGTGGCTGCTTCGACGGTGGTGAAGCTGGAGCGTGCGCTACGAGACCAGCCAGTCTCAGCCGCGTCGTGCGATGGGTGCTCAAGGCCCTCTCGGAGGCGGCCGGCATCGGTCGCGACTGTCTGGGCATGCCGTTCTGGAGACGGATGCGCCGGGAGCGTCGGGGGCAGATGGTCGAGGGCCGCCGCGAACCGATCGGTGTCGGCGAGGGTTTGGCTCGGGACCGGCGGTGGCTGCAGGGGCGGCTGGGCGATGGGCTGCACCGGCAATGCCACGATCTCGGCCAGTTGTCGCGCCACGATGGTGGCGTTGGCAGGGCGGCCGGCGGCCGACTTGTCGAGCAGCCGGTCGATCAGTTCGTCGAGCGGCTGCGGAACATCGGGTACCAACGCTGAGATCCGCGGCGGCTGACGCGAACGCTGGTGCTCGAGCACCTCTGCCAACGACCCTTGGAAGGGCGGCTTGCCTGCCAGCATGGCAAACATCACGAGGCCGAGGCTGTAGAGGTCGGCACGGTGGTCGACGGTGAGTCCCGTCGCCTGTTCCGGCGCCATGTAGTCCGGTGTGCCGATCACCATTCCCGATCGCGTATGGCCTGTTTCGCCGAAGAGCTTGGCGATGCCGAAGTCGGTGAGCTTCACATGGAAGCCGCCCCCAGCTGCCGGCGGAAACATCAGGTTTGCCGGCTTGAGATCACGATGCACCACGCCCTGATCGTGCGCCGACTTCAGCACGCGGACGATTTCCAGCGCGATCACGACCGCCTCGTGCCATGTGAACCGCCTGCCGGCGCGAAGCAGTTGATCGAGCGTCTGCCCTTGGACGAACTCCATGGCGAAGAACGGCACACCCTCCTGATCGCCAAATCCGATCATGCGGGCGATGCCCGGATGGCGGAGGGTCATCAGGGTGTCGATCTCCGACTGGAACCGTCGCCGTACCCCCTCGTCATTTGCGAGATGGAGCGGCAGGGTTTTGACGGCGACCGTGCGACCCGTGGCGGGGTCGATGGCTTCGTAGACTGTCCCCATTCCGCCCTGCCCGAGCAGGCGGACGACGCGATAGGGACCAAACTCGGAACGCTGCATGGGATGGAGCCCCGTGGACGGACACCTCCATCTTGCCCCGCCGTCCAGCGTAGACCGACGGAAGCCCGACGCCAAGTCGGGGGGCCGGTGCGTAGACTTTCTGGTACCACCAGATGGTGGAAGAGGGCTGCGCGAATGGCTGACGAAACCGAACGCGACCGGACAGCCGGCGATCATCCGCCGCCGGAGATGGAAGATCGTCGTGCTCTGAAGTGGATTCTAGGGAGCGATCCGTCCCATTCGGCTGCCGCCACGGCATACTCAAAAGAAGACACGCACGACTTTCGCCCCATCCTCCGACCTGCCGTGCCGGTCCTGACCGCGCTGGACGACGGCTCGCAGCAGCGTGGGGAAGAGGTGCGGCTGCGGGGCGAGACCTTCACGATCGGCCGTACCTCCGGAGACCTCGTGTTTCCCAACGACCCGGCGATCTCCGGCATGCACGCCGAGATCCGGCGCGTTCCCTGGAAGGGGAGCTTTCAGTGGCAACTGGTCGACCTCGGCAGCGTGAACGGCACGTTCGCTCGCGTGGTGCGAGCGGTGTTTCATACCGAAGCGATCGTGGTCCTCGGTTCCCGCCGCTTCCGCCTGCGGAATCCGCTGGTGGCCCGCCGCGGTGCTTCTCCCAGCGCGGCCACCCTGTTCGACTCCTCATCGCTGCCGCAATCGGTCTGGCCCGTGCTCGTGGAGGCCACGCAGCGAGCACATGGCATCGAGGTGCCGCTGCGGAGCGATTCAGTTTCGATCGGCCGTGCCGGTGGCGGCGCCGATCTCGAACTCGATGATCCGCTGATCGCCGATCGTCACGCCGAGCTCGTGCGGCAGCGCGACGGGACGTGGCTCATCGTGGCGGAAACGACCCGCAACGGCGTCTGGGTGTCGACGAGTTCGGTGACGCTGACGCCGCACTGCCACTTTCGGTGCGGCGAGCAGCTCTTCCGGTTCGAAATCCCCTGAGCTTCGAAATCCCCTGAGCGAGCTGTGGCGGGCAGCCCGCCTCATGCCACGCGGGCGATCACGCAGGTGAGGTACTCGCCCTCGAGGCAGCTGGCGTTCACAGGATGGTCGGCGGCGGCCCCACGGCTCTCCAGGATCTGGATCGA
>CAIKWU010000145.1 GCA_903831155.1 uncultured Planctomycetaceae bacterium
GTGATCCGTGAGGTCCCCTGCTGCGAGTGATCGCGGCTCGATGACCGACCTGCACGGCCCGCAGCCGCGGGCGTGAGGGAAACGACTGGGAAACGGGGTGGCCCGGGCCGAAAGGTCCGGGCCACCTTCGTTTCCGGGGGGCGGTCATTGGGCCGTTGGATCGACCACCTCGCTGCCGTTGCGGCTACCGAGCCCGCGAAACACGGACTGATCGACGGCATAGGAAACGGTCCGCACCGATCCATCCGCGAACGCCATGCCGAACGTGCTCGGATGAGCCCCGCCAAAATAGCCCTGGCACCCGGGGTCAAGGTCGGGAGGGATCCTGCGGTCCTCCTTGGGGGGGTCCGTGGTCCATCGGATCGTGTCCCAGTCGAAGCCAACCGTCCATCCCTGATCGTTCTCGCAGTAGCTGCCGCTGTACTGTGCCGGCCATAGGACCCGCTCGCCGGCGAGAAACGTGTTGCTCAAGCCGTCTTTCACGTGCGCCGGTCGTATACGTCCGAGAATGGCGATCACGCCATTGACGGCGGTGGCGTCGTTGAGACCAGGGGTCCGATGGGGGTATCCACCTGATCGCCTCCAGGCCTCCTCCCGCTGCTCGTTACTGAGTTTGCTTGCAGCCGTGCCGTCCGCAGACCGCGACCCGCACGCGGCCGACGCGCAGATCCCGTGGACTCCCTTGTTGACCGAGCCGGCACAGCCGGCATAGTCGGTCGGAGCGATTACGCGAGGCCGCGCGAGCCCGACGAAGCATCCCGGATGTGTGAAGGCGTGTGTGCTGGGCACCCGGCGGGACGGACAGGTGATCGTGGCTACCGGGGACTCCACCACCTTCAAGACAGCCGCGTTGCGGGCAGTACCCGTCAGGCCGACTCCCTGGTCCCGGAGCGTCTGACCCTCGATGAACGAAAGCAGGTTGTAGATCCAACTGCCCGACTGCATGTCACCGTATCCCGCATTGGGATCCGGTCCGTTCTGCCAGCACCAGCCGGCGCTCGGGAATGTGCCGTGCTGCTCGAGATGAGAGTTTGAGGCGAGGGTGAGTTGCCGGAGATTGTTCTGACAGGACGTCCGGCGGGCCGATTCCCGGGCGGCCTGCACAGCAGGCATGAGCAGCCCGATCAGCACCGCGATGATCGCAACGACGACGAGCAGTTCAACCAGCGTAAATCCGGGGCGACAGTGACGATTCAGCATCGCGGCGTCCTTCCGTCGAGTGATCCACCCCTCGAAAACTACGGCAATCTACGACTGCCCCCCCCCGCTTCGCAAGGAGGACCCCCCGCACCCCGCAGGGTCTGCCGCGGCAGCATCCCTTTCCGGCCCGGCACGGGTCACCGGGCCGCTCGGGAAGACTCGGGCATCCGATCGCTGGTGGATGGTCGCCAGGCAGACCTTCGATTCGATACTACCGTTGGTGGTCTGAGCTTCGTTGAGGACGGGGGCGTTGACATTATGGAGTCGTGCGGCACGCAGTGGCCGAGGACCGGCCACTGCGGCGTTGGGTTTTTCGCGGCCGTGATCGCCGGCGTCGGGGTGCTCTACGTCCGCGACCCCCACTCCCTGCTCATGCCGACGCTCTACACCGAGGACGGGCTCTGGATGGCCAGGCTCTTCAATCAGGGCTTCTGGCACACGATGGTTCACGCGAAGGGGGGCGAGACGCCCTACTTCGTGGCCCTCAACATCATTCTGCTCCAGACGGCAA
>CAIKWU010000146.1 GCA_903831155.1 uncultured Planctomycetaceae bacterium
AGGCCGAGGCTGCGGCCCGCCGACTCACGGAGTCGCTCCGCTCGCGGCGGCTCCAGCTCCGCGGCACGAAGCACGGGAGCGGCGAGTGGCGGATGGCGATCGAGTGGCCGCGGCCGCGGGTGGTCGATCCCGGGCCGGCGCCGGAGAAGCCCGCCCCGATCCCCGCCGACGCGGTCGTGCTCTTCGAAGGCAAGGACATGTCGGCCTGGGAGAACGGCGGAAACTGGAAGGTGGCCGACGGCGTGGTCACCGTCGGCAAGGGCCAGATCGTCTCGAAGCAGCCCTTCGGCGACTGCCAGGTGCACGTCGAGTTCCGGATGCCGTCACCGGCCACCGGCAAGGGCCAGGGTCGCGGCAACTCCGGGATCTTCCTGATGGGGAAGTACGAGATCCAGGTGCTCGACTCCTACGAGGACGGCACCGACGGCCCGCTCACCTACCCCGACGGCCAGTGCGGCGCCCTCTACAAGCAGCGGCCCCCAGCGGTGAACGCCTGCCGCAAACCAGGCGAATGGCAGACCTACGACATTCTGTTCACCCGGCCGAGATTCGCGGCCGACGGATCCCTCGAGAAGCCGGGACGCGTGAGCGTGGTGCACAACGGGATCGCGATCCACTCCGACACGGTCATCATCGGCAACACGTTCTGGCACCAGCCGCCGGCCTACGAGCACCATCCCGACGCCCTGCCGCTCGCGATCCAGGATCACGGCAACCCGGTGCAGTTCCGCTCGATCTGGGTCCGGTCCTTCGAGCCGGTCCAGCCCACGCCGCTCCCGTAGGTACGGCCGCACGACGCGACGTCCACCCCGCTCCCGCGCTCATCGGTCTCACGATCCCACGCCGGCGGGTGCCGCACCTCACAGGAGCCGCGTCAATCGCTCCGTGCTCAACCACTTGTGCTCGTCGAAGTCGAAGTTGCCCCCGTTGCGAATCTTGAAAACCGTCGTCTGCTCGCCGACGTCCGCCAGGCACTCATCCTGGTCGTCGAAGTAGATGTCGATGTCGAGTTCACGGCAGAGCCGGCCCTTGTCGCCAAGCGAACAGGCGAAGTGCAGTTCGTCATGGACGATGCCGAGTCTCTGCAGTTCCGCCGTGGTCCGGGAGCGGGTTGCGGGATCACGGTACGTGAGCACCGCGACGAAGTGACCGGCCGATCGCAGGGCCGACGTCAGGAATCCGAAAAACCCCGGCTGCTCGTCGAGCAGCCCGTCGAAATCAAGACCGATCCGCATTCCCACCCGCTCCTTTCCCGCATCTGCCAATCGTCGGCGGTGCCCCCAGCGCCTACCGAACGCCATGGGCCTTTCAACCGCTGATAAGGAGCAGTCGCTGCACCTCGGCGCGGCGATCGCCAGGGTATCCTACGGCCGCGCATGGGGAGCGCTTCGGGTGTTGGCGCACGCAGGGCCAGTGGCCGGAGAAACGCAGGCAGCGAACACGCGTAGAAGACGGTCCGGTTCGGATGCATGCGGGCTGATCTGCGAACACCCCACGCGCCACGTTTATGCGGCTGTGCACATTCGCAATCCATGCCCGTGGACATGCAGCCGATCGAGGAGTTGGTCTTCGACCTCCGGACAGATCGGTACCGGAGTCATCTCCTCAAGCCGGGTGAGCCGTCCTTACTCGGCAGCGACAGCAGCGCTCCGTCGGTGCGGGCTGCACGCACTGCACACCGGTGCTGAACCGCAGGCCACAAGCCCACGGCCACCTCACCGCCCGGTGGGCGCAGGCTTGCAGCCTGCACGAGCATTCGCTCACCGCGTGAAGCTCGTCTCGATGAACGTGGCCGCGGAGACTCCGGCCAGCGTCGGCTCCTCGGAGACGATGATCTCCTGCGGGGCCGACTCATAGACCACCGGGTAGGGCTTCCGCCAGCCGGCGGCCAGCCAGCCATCCTTGCGGGCGTCGAGCTGCTCGATC
Organism: uncultured Planctomycetaceae bacterium; assembly: GCA_903831155.1. Taxonomy (GTDB): domain Bacteria; phylum Planctomycetota; class Planctomycetia; order Pirellulales; family UBA1268; genus QWPN01. The sequence goes on from CAIKWU010000146.1 coordinate 1,927, forward strand.
GGCAGCGGGCCGGCCTGCTCGAGCTGGCCGGGGAGCTTGAGCGGCTCCACGTCGACCACCTCCTTGAAGACCTTGTTGAACCGCTTCTGCAGGATCCGCCGCAGCGACGTCTGCTGGACGCTGAGCTTCTCGCCGCCGCCGGGCACGAATCCCGGCGGGTAGATCTGCACGTCGCCGTCACGAACCAGCCGCATGCCCGAATGGCCGGGCTCGATCCGGTAGGTCGCCCAGATGTTCATGCCGTCGAACTCGCGGTCGCCCGATGTGTAGTGGCTGCCGCGGACCGTGAGCTTCACGCGGTCGTCGTCGACATCCATCTCCACGGGCCGCCGCTTGGCGAAGGTGATCGACCACGGCTGCTGGTCGGCGTCGTTCTGGAGCTCGGCCGGCACCGCCATGTTGTTCTTCTTCAACTGCTCCTCGACGAACTTCTGCGTGATCGTCCGGCCGCCGAGGGTGATCTCGGCCGAGTTGTTGACCATCGACTCGTGCACGCGAGCCGAGAGGACCGCGTCGGGATCGACGGCCGGCGGGGCGGTGAAGGCCGCGATCTGGTCGGCCAGGGCCTTGCGGGCCGTCACCTGGAGCCGCGACTGCGTGGTGGAGAGATTCAGCATCTCCGGGTACCAGCCCCGCTCCATGAGCGGCCGCCGGAACTTCGCCTGGTAGTCTTGGGCCGCCCGGGAGATTGGGTCGGCCGTCTGGCTCTCGAACTGCTCGCGAACCTTCGCGAGAGCCTTCCCCTCGGCGATCGCCTCGGCCCGGGGTCGCATCTCGGCGATCTTCTTGCTGGCGATCTTGCGGATCAGCCGCTGGCCCATCTTCTTGTTGACGCCGATTCCCGCCGTCCGCGTGTCGGCCGAGGCGCTGGCCTCGACGGGCAGGGCGACGATCCGCTGGTCGTCGATCAGCATTCGCTTGCGGGCACCGAGCTTCGTCGTACCCAGCGTGCGCACGGTCACGGGCCCCTGGGAGCCCTTGGTGTCGGAGTGGTTCGTGGCATCGAGGGCGATGTCCACGGTGGCCCGGTCGTTCGACGGCACGAAGTCGAGGAACACCAGGCCGGAGGTGTGTCCCGTCCCGCGGACGCGGGTGCCGAGCACCGTGTCGTTGATCGGCGACACGTCGTTCACCGGACGGTTCACGCCCTTGGCGAGCAGGCTCTCGTCGACCTCGAGAAACAGGTTCGGCCGGCTGACGGCGCCGCGAATCCGGGCCACGGCGCCGGGAGCCTGACCAGAGTCCTCGAGGCGGGCCAGGATCGGGCCGACCGGCTCGAGAGGTTCGGGGGTTTCCGAGGCGGCGCCTGCGGCCACCGCCGCGGCCAGCTTGTCGAGCCGCTGCACGTAGACCTCCGCGGCCTGCGGGTTCACGGCGGTGTCGGCCGCCTCGAGATACCCGCCGACGGCACGCCGGACGGCGGCGAACTGCGGCATCTCCAGGCCGTTCTCCCCGGAATCCAGGCGGCCGAAGAGCGTGCGGAGCTTGGCCACGTCGGCGTTCGAGCCCGACGCCGCCTGCTGCTGGAGGGCCGACCAGTCGAGATACTTCCGCCAGTTCTCGCCGCTCGGGCTGCGGGAGAGGAGCCGGTCGAGCGGACCGAGCGCCTCGCGGACTTTTGAAGCGGCGACGGCGAGGCGGCCTTCGCTCACCGGCCGAAACGCCTCGCCTGCGCCGAGCGGCTGGGAGCCGAGGGAGGCGAGGTCGGCCGCCTGCGAGCAGCACGAGGCCGAAACGAACAGGAGAGCGGCGGCGAAAGCGGCGGAGCGGAGCAACATGCGAAGGGTGTCCTGAAGGGCGAACGACGAAACGAGCCGCGAAAACCGGCCGTGCTTCCCGTCCTTGGGAGGCCGAAGTGTATCCCGGCCGCCCGACCGGCCTCCACACCAAACCCGCGGCCCGTCCGAGCCCGGGAAAAACGCCGCTTTGGGGCCCGTCGGACAAGTTTGTTGCCGCTGCCGTGGCGGCCGTGCTTCAATCCGCGTCCCTCCTCACCTCCCTCCCGCCTCGAGGTTCCCCATGCTGCGTCGCGCCTTCGCCGCCACCATCTGCCTGTTTGCGTCCTGGTCAGCCGTCGCGTCGCCCGTGCAGCGAATCGACGACTATGCGGCCGCCACGGAAGCCGCCCGGGC
>CAIKWU010000147.1 GCA_903831155.1 uncultured Planctomycetaceae bacterium
GAGGGCCGGGGCGACGGCTCCTGGACCGGCACCAGCGGCATCACCTCGAGCACCGCGGCCGCCGAGATCGCCTCGAGCCTGCCCCGCGCGGTGGGCTGGCTCGACAACGGCGACGGCTCCCTGACGGCCGCCTACGCGGCCCCGGGCGACACGAACCTCGACTGGTCGATCGACATCCTCGACGCGTCGAACTTCCTGGCGTTCGGCAAGTTCGACACCGGCTCCCCGGCGATCTGGGTCGAGGGCGACTTCAGCTACGACGGCATCGTCGACATCCTCGATGCCGCCGACTTCTTCGCCACCGGCCTCTACGACGCGGGCAACTACAACGCCGGCGACAGTGCCGCGGGCGTGGCCGCCGTGCCGGAGCCGGCGTCATGGGCGCTGCTCGGGGTGGCCGGCCTCACGCTCGCCGCCCTTCGCCGCCGCTCCGGGGCCGTGGCACGCCGGTGATCTCCGCGGGCCCGGATTCGCCGCCACGGAGGCGAACGGACGGCGGCCGTCCCGGGCGGGTCGCGGCACCGCTGTCGGCCGTGCTCGCTGCGGCCTGCCTGGCTTGCGGAGCGTTCGCGGGCGAGCGGGCGATCGTCGACACCTCGCGGTCGCCGCACGCCGTCATGTGGATGGTCGATCTCGACGATGCCCGCTGGAGCCGGGGCCTCCTCGGCGAGCGGTGGGACGCCTGCCGTGACTCGATGATCCCCTACCTCTGGACGGTCCTCCGCGACCCGAAGGAGAGCCATGCCTGGGACAACTTCCTGATGGCGGCGGGGCTGGGCGAGGGGAGAGGGGACGGCCGGGCCCACGGGCCGCCGTTCAACGACGGCGACCTCCTCAAGTGGCTCGAGGCCCTGATCCAGGCGGAGGCGGTGGCTCCCGCCGAGACGGCGGCCGCGGCGGCGGCCGTGACGATGCCGACGGTCGACGAGATCGTGGCGGTCATCGCGCAGGCGCAGCGCGACGACGGCTACCTCCACACGCCGGCGATCGTCCGCCAGCGGCGGGGCGGCGGCGACGGCGGGGAGTTCGCCGACCGCGAGCACTTCGAGACCTACAACATGGGGCACCTGATCACGACGGCGTGCGTGCACCACCGGGCCACCGGGAAGACGACGCTGCTCGACTGCGGCCGCCGGGCGGCCGACTATCTGGAGCGGATGGCGAGGGAGCGGCCCGAGGAACTCGCCCGCAACGCCATCTGTCCGAGCCATGCCATGGCGGTCGTCGAACTGCACCGCCTGACCCGCGATCGCCGCCACCTCGAGCTCGCCCGCCGCCTGCTCGAGATCCGGTCGCTGGTGCCGCCCGACGTGGGCAGCGATCAGAACCAGGACCGGGTGCCGTTCCGCGAGGCCCGCGAGGCCGTGGGGCACGCCGTCCGCGCCAACTACCTCTACGCCGGCGTGGCCGACCTGTGCGCGGAGGACGGCGACCGCGGGCTGCTCGACACGCTCGCCGCGATCGACCGCGACGTGGCGTCGCGGAAGCGGTCGGTGACGGGCATGACCGGCGCGCTCTACGACGGCGCCTCGCCGGACGGCGTGCCCGCGGCGCAGCACCCGTCGATCAGGACCGTGCACCAGGCCTACGGCCGGGCCTACCAGCTGCCGAACCTCACCGCCTACAACGAGACCTGCGCCACCATCGGCTACGCGATGTGGCTCTGGCGGATGCTGCTGATCGACGGCGACGCCCGCCACGCCGACCTCTTCGAGGAGACGCTCTACAACGGCATCCTGCCGGGTGTAAGCCTCGACGGCCGGGCATACTTCTACGTCAATCCGCTCCGCAAGCTCGCCGACTTCACGGTGCCCCTCCGGTGGTCGCGGACCAGGATGGCCACGATCCCGTCGTCGTTCTGCTGCCCGCCGAACGTGGTCCGGACGATCGCGGAGTCGGCCAACTACGCCTACACGCTCTCGCCGGACACGGTCTGGGTGCACCTCTACGGCGCCGGCACGCTCGACACCCGCTGGCCCGACGGCGGCCGGATCCGCCTCCGACAGGAGACCGACTATCCGTGGTCGGGTGCGATCGTCCTCGTCGTCGAGGAGGCGCCCGACCGGGAGGTCGATCTGCGGCTGCGGATTCCCGGCTGGGTGCGGCCCGGCGACGCCCGCGTGGCGGTCGAGGGCATGCCGCCCGCCCCGCCGCCAACGCCGGGCAGCTACGCCTCCATCCGCCGACGCTTCGCGGCCGGAGACCGCATCGCGCTGACCCTGGAGATGCCGGCGACGTTCGTGGAGGCGCATCCGGCGGTCGAGGAGACGTTCGGCCAGGTCGCCGTTCGCCGCGGCCCGCTCGTCTACTGCGTCGAATCGAACGACCTTCCCGACGGAGTCGCGCTCCGCGACGTGGCGGTGCTCCCGTCGGACTCTGCCGATGCCCTGACCACGCATCCGACGAAACTGGCCGGCCGCGACGTCGTGGCGATCCACGCGCGGGGAGCCGTGCTCGACCGTCCGGCGTGGGACGACACCACGCTCTACCGGCGGGCCGGCACGACCGCGCCCCGGCCGATCGAACTGGTCCTGGTTCCGTACTACGCGTGGGGCAACCGCGGCGACACGGAGATGACCGTGTGGCTCCCGCGCCGCTGACCGTGATCGCGGAACGGAACAACTCCGCCGGGCTAGTTGCGCAACTTTTTTGCTGCGCGATCCAGAGCCTTTTAGTATTACTTTCAAGGGACGAATCGAGCCGCACGCCGTCGCGCGCAACTAATCGGTTTTCGTTCCGTCGGGAGGGATCATGGACTCGCACGAGACGCTCTTCGCCAGCCGCGCCGCCACGCCATCCCGCGGGTCGGTTCGGGTGTGCCGTGGCCGCTCCGCGGAAGCGTTCACACTCGTCGAACTGCTCGTGGTGATCGCGATCATCGCCACGTTGATCGGGCTCCTCCTGCCCGCGGTGCAGTCGGCCCGCGAGGCTGCCCGCAGCGCCTCCTGCCGCAACAACATCCGGCAGTGGGGGCTCGGCATGCACACCTTCTACAGTGCCAACAAGCACTTCCCGCACGGCGCGCAGAAGCCCGGCAGTTATTACCACACGTTCGTCACCGAAATCTGGCCGTTCATCGAGCAGCAGACGCTCGCTGATCGCTACAACTTCAAGCTCGTCTTCTCCGACACCGCCAACATTCCGCTGATCTCGTCACCCGTGGCGATCTACAACTGCCCGGGCGATCCGAACGCCAGCGGAGCGGGGCGGATGTACGCGGGCGACGGTGCCGCCGCGACCCGCTGCCGGCTGAACTACATGCCGTGCGACGGCCGGTTTCCCGAGAGCGGCGGCGACACCTCCTTCAGCGCGCTCCAGAACCCGGAGAAGGATTTCGCCCGCATGGGCCGTTATGGCGGGATGTTCCGCGTGCACTATGGCCGCACCGCCGGACGGTATCCGCTCGACAGCCAGGGCTTCCGCGACAAGGACATCACCGACGGCCTCAGCAAGACGATCGCGATGTCGGAGATCCTCCTCCCGGCCAACGACGGCAGCGTGGCCGGCACGAAGGACAGCCGTGGCGACGCCTTCCAGCAGCGGGACGGGCTCTGGGGCTTCCACACCTCGATCACGCCGAACTCGACCAGCCCGGACTACATCTACCAGTGCGAGACGCCCGCGAGCGGCCAGGATCCGAGGGCTCCGTGCATCACGGCCACCTCGGCGTCGCAGACGTGGACGGCCGCCCGCAGCCGTCACCCCGGCACGGTGCAGGTGATGATGGGCGACACGTCGATCCGCTCGATCTCGGACGGGATCGACCTCCAGGCCTGGCAGGCCCTCGGCACGAGCCGCAACGGCCTCAACGAACCGCGAGTCTCCGACTAGCGCGGCCCCACCCTCCCGAATCCCAGCCCCCTCCGGCACCGCCATGCGAATCCCGACCGCCATCGCCAGCGTGATCCTCTCGACCTGCCTCGCGGGCTGCGGTGGCCCGACCACCGCCACGGTGTCGGGCAACGTGACCTTCAATGGCCAGCCCGTGGTGGGCGGCGCGATCACCCTCTGGCCGGAGGATGGCAAGGGGGCCGTGTCGGGAGCGGGGATCGAGAACGGCCGTTACGAGATCAGGGGAGTCTCTCCCGGCGTGAAGATCGTGCGGCTCACAGCGCCGGTGGCCCTCGGCACGACCGGCAAGGACGACTACGGAAACACCGTCGAAGGCCGCGCTGACCTGATGCCTCCCTCGTGGGGCCAGGCTTCGAAGGAGAAACTCACGGTCGCCGCTCCGCAGACCTCGCAGGACTTCGCGGTCGAGGGCCCCGATCCGCGGAAGAAGAAGTAGGCCCGCCGCAGCGGCCACGGGCGGTTTGCCCCGGACCTCCGGCGGGTTCGTTGCCAGCGGACCGGGATGGCGGATACTGTCTCCGACATGCCCATCGACCTCGCCCCGTTCGCGGCTGCCTCCGACGCCGACGCCATCGACCGGCTTCGTGCGGTCGGCCGCGAGTTTCATGCCCGCTGCTGGTCGCTCGGCACGAGCAGCAACTACAGCGTCGTCGTCTCGCGCGAGCCGCTGGAACTGCTCGTCACCGCCAGCGGCAAGGACAAGTCGGGCCTCACTCGCGACGACTTCGTCCGCGTCGATGCCGCCGGCCGAGTGGTCGACGGCTCCGGCCGTCGCTCGTCGGCCGAGACGCTCCTGCACTGCACGCTCGCCGGCATGATCCCGTCCGTCGGTGCCGTGCTCCACACGCATTCCGTCTGGGGCACGATCCTGTCGGCCGCCGACCTGCCGCGGGGCAGCCTCCGGCTCGCGGGCTACGAGATGCTCAAGGGCCTCGAGGGCATCGGGACCCACGACACCTTCGAGGAGGTGCCGATCTTCGCCAACACCCAGGACATGGTGGAGCTCTCCGTCCGCCTCCGTCGCCACTTCGCCGGCATCGACTGGACGGCCGAGGGCAGGCCGCCCTGCCACGGCTTCCTGCTCTCCGGCCACGGCCTCTACACCTGGGGCCGCGACCTCGCCGAGGCCCGCCGGCACATCGAGATCTTCGAGTTCCTCTTCGAGTGTGTCGCCCGGGCGCGGATGCTGCCGCCGGGCGACCGCGTGCCGGTGTCCGGCGGCCATCGGCAAGCCCAGCAGCAGCAGCAGTAGTAGTAGCGCCCCACGCCCCGCGACCGCGAGGAGACCGCCATGGCCGTCGTCACCGTGCCCGCCGAAAACCTCCGCCTCACCGAGCCGGCGGAGATCCGCGATTTCCTGGCCGCCAACGGCCTGCTCTACGACCGCTGGCCGCTCGAGGACCGGGTCGATCCCGCGGCCCCGGCCGAGACGATCCTCGCGGCCTACGCGCCCGAGATCGACGAGCTCAAGCGGCGGGGCGGCTTCGTGACCGCCGACGTGGTCGACGTCTACCCCGACACCCCGAACCTCGACGCGATGCTCGCGAAGTTCTCGAAGGAGCACACCCACACCGAGGACGAGATCCGCTTCATCCTCCAGGGCCGCGGCGTGTTCCACATCAACCTCCTGAACCGCCCCGTGTTCGCGATCGAGGTCTGGGCGGGCGACCTGATCAGCGTGCCGCTCGGCACGCGGCACTGGTTCGACCTCTGCAGCGATCGCCGGATCCGCGCCATCCGGCTCTTCCAGGACATGAGCGGCTGGACGCCCCACTACCTCGCCGACGGCGTGCACGCCGCCTACGAGCCGCTCTGCCTCGGCCCCGCCTGGATCCCGGGCGCGGGAAGGGCGGCCACGTGATCGTCTTCGACGGCCGCGGCGTCCTCCTCGACGTCGAGGGCACGACCTCCTCGATCTCGTTCGTCTACGACGTGCTCTTCGAGCACGCGAAGCGGAACGTGGCCGCATTCCTCGCCGCCCGCTCCGCCGACCCGGACGTCCGTGCCGCGGCGCTCGGCCTGGCCCGCTCGCTCGGCCTGCCCGACGACGTGCTCACCGCCGACGCCAGCCTGTCGCAGCTCGCTCTCGGCGCGATCGATCTCATGAACCGCGACGTGAAGGACACGGCGCTCAAGTCGCTGCAGGGAATGATCTGGCGGGGCGGCTACGAGTCGGGCGAGATCGTGGCCCACGTGTTCGACGACGTCCCTCCCGCGATCGCCGGCTGGGCCGACTCGGGCCTCGACGTGCGGATCTATTCGTCGGGCTCGATCGAGGCCCAGAAGCTGTTCTTCGCCCACACGGCCGCGGGCGACCTCACGCCGCACCTCCGCGGCCACTACGACACCACCACCGGACCCAAGCGGGAAGCCGCGAGCTACGCCGCCATCGCGGCCGACATGGGCCTCGATCCGCGGCGGATCCTCTTCGTGAGCGACGTCGGGGCCGAGCTCGATGCCGCCCGGACCGCCGGCATGGCGACGGCGCTCGCGGTGCGGCCCGGCAACCGCGAACCGGGCGGCGTGTTCGATCACGAGGCGGTGCAGTCGTTCGCCGAGATCGTCACATGACGTCGTCGGCGCCGCGGTGTGGATGCGGAACGTCCACGGAGGCCGATCTGGGAACGGCCCTCCGGCAGGCGGCGGCCGCCGCCCGGGCCGAGCTGGGCGACGACCAGGGCGACGAGGCCGGCCCCGCCGACATCGCGATCGTCTTCGTCTCGGGGGCCTACGGAACCGCGATCCGCCCCGCGCTCGAGTCGCTCTCGGACCTGGTGCCCGCCGCTGCGGTGATCGGCGGCACGGCGGAGGGCGTGCTCGGCCACGGCGAGGAGTTCGAGCGGGTGCCCGCGGTGGTCGTCTGGCTGGCCCGTCTCCCGGGCGCGTGGATCCGCGCGGTCTCGCTCGACTACCGGCAGACGCCGGACGGCGGGATGTTCGTCGGCTGGCCCGACGACCTCGACGCGAGCCTGCCGGCCAACGCCGCCGTGCTGCTGCTCGCCGATCCCTTCTCGTTTCCGGTCGATGCGTTCATCGCGCGGATGGCCGAGGAGCATCCGGGCGTGCCCATCGTGGGCGGCATGGCGAGCGGGGCGGCGCAGCCGGGCGGCAACACGCTCGTGCTCGGCTCGAGGACCGAGGACTCGGGCGCCGTGGGGCTCGTGGTGGGCGGCGCGGTCCGCATCCGTCCCGTGGTCTCGCAGGGCTGCCGGCCGATCGGCCGGCCGATGGTCGTGACCAAGTCGGAGGAGAACCTGATCGTGGAACTCGGCGGCCGTCCCGCGCTCGAGCGGCTCCGCGAGGTCTACGGAGAGCTCGACGCGGCCGACCGCCTGCTGGTGCGGTCGTCGCTGCACGTCGGCCGGGCGGCCACCGAATACCGCGACACCTTCGGCCGCGGCGACTTCCTCGTCCGCAACGTGGTGGGCGCCGACCCGGAGTCGGGCGTGATCGCGGTCGGCGACGGAGTCCGCACCGGGCAGACGGTCCAGTTCCACGTCCGCGACGCCGCCAGCGCCGACGACGACCTCCGGGCGCTGCTCACGGCCCAGGCCGCGGCACGGCCCGCGGGCGCGCTCGTGTTCACCTGCAACGGCCGCGGCCTGCGGCTCTTCGACGCCCCCCACCACGACGCCCGCTGCGTGCAGGACTGCCTCGGCCCGATCCCGACCGCCGGCTTCTTCGCCCAGGGCGAGATCGGCCCGATCGGCGACCGGACCTTCCTGCACGGGTTCACGGCGAGCATCGCGCTGGTGGAGGCCGACGATTCCGGCCCCTGAGCACCTTCCCTGAGCACCCTCGCGGGCGGCCTTGCCCCGCTTCGCCCCGCCCCGTACCCTCCCGCCGCGACAGGATGGTCCACCGTGGCGACCACCCGCGCGACGCGGAGGACGGCGATGAGGACGTGGCCGGGCGTGGTGATGATCGGCATCGTGGTCGCCGCGGTCGGCTGCGCCCACCATCAGCAGAACCAATACGCCTACGCGCCGCCGCTGGCCCCGCCGGTCTACCCTCAGCCGCAGTCGGCGAC
>CAIKWU010000148.1 GCA_903831155.1 uncultured Planctomycetaceae bacterium
CAGCAAGCCCGTGCCGCGACCGGTCCTGGTGGTCGGCAAGTACGTCGGCGTGGTGGCGGCGCTCGCCGTCGGCTACTGGTCGCTGGCGGCCCGGGTTCTCCTGGCGATCCGCCATCGGGTGCAGTCGGGCGTCGGTGCCGAAGTGGCCTTCGACCTGCCGGTACTCGTCTTCTCACTCCTGTTTGGTGGGCTGGCTCTCGCCGGCTCCGCGCTGGCCAACTACCTCCATCGCCGCCCCTTCCCGAGCGTGTTCGTAGTCAGCCTTGCGGCCGCGCTCACGGCGGCGCTCGGCGTGGTCTGGTGCATTGACCGGAACTGGCGATTCCAGAGCCCTGCCGTGGACTGGAACCCCCAGGTCATGATCGGGCTGCTGCTGGTGTTTGAGGCCCTCGTCGTGCTCGCCGCCGTGGCGATTGCGGCGAGCACGCGGCTGGGTCAGATCCCGACGCTCCTCGCCTGTCTCACGGTGTTCCTCGTGGGCCTGGTGAGTGAGTACTTTCTGGGAACAGTCGTGGGGGCGACCGACCGGCCCGCTTGGCTGCGGGCCGTCTGCTGGCCGTTCTACGTGGCCGTGCCGAACCTGCAGTTCTTCTGGCCCGCCGACGCCCTCACTCAGGGCCACGCGATCACCGGCGGCTACATCGGCGCCGTCACGCTCTACGCGGCCTTCGTCGCCGCCGCGATGCTCAGCCTGGCCGTGCTGCTCTTCCAGCGGCGCGACGTCGGCTAGCCTCCACCTCGGCAAGCCGCTCCGCCTCCGAGCGTTCGATCTCTTCGCCGCAGCGGACGAGGCGGGCCGAGTTGAAAATGACGATCAGGCCACTGACGATGTGCAGGAACGCTGCCATCACCGGAGAGACATAGCCGGCCCCCGCCAGGGCCAGGAACACGACGATAAAGGCCGCGCCGATCACCATGTTCTGCCGAATGACACCGATCGTCCGTCGTGAAAGCTCGATCAGGAACGGCACGCGGTTGAGATTGCTGTTGAGCAGGGCGATGGTTGCGGAATGAATCGCAACGTCGCTGCCAGCGGCGCCCATCGCGATCGAGATGTCACCGGCGGCGAGCGCCGGGGCGTCGTTGACGCCGTCGCCGATCACTGCCACGCGGTGCCCCTGGGCCTTGAGGGCGTCGACCATCTCGAGCTTCTCGTGCGGCAGCACCTCAGCCTTGAACTCACTGAAGTGCATCTGCTCGGCCACCCGCCGCGCCACGCTCCGGCGGTCGCCGGTGAGGATCACCAGCCGCTTGAGCCCCAGGGTCCTCAGCCGATCCACCGCCTCGGCTGCCTCGGGCCGGGCGTTGTCCTCGAGGCCGATCCAGCCGAGGAGCCGGCCAGCCTTCACGACGAACAGCACACTCAACCCCTCGGCCTCGTCGCTGGCCTGCACGGCCTCAATTGCCGCGGCGTGTTCAGCGGCAAGGCCGCCGTCCGCTCCGGCGAGCCAGGCGGCCCGCCCCACCATGATTCGACTGCCGTCGACCGTGGCCACCACACCCCGACCGGCGACCTCCTCAAAGATCTCGGGCCTGACCAGCGGG
>CAIKWU010000149.1 GCA_903831155.1 uncultured Planctomycetaceae bacterium
GCTCGCCCGCCGCTGACCCGCTCAGACGGGTCGGCGTGAACACGAACCCCTGCGTTGGGGACGCCCGCGGCCTTGCGGCCGGTCGGCTTGAACGCGAACCCCTGCGTTGGGGACGCCCGCGGCCTTACGGCCGGTCGGCTTTCTGATCTGCCGTCCAAGCCCAACGCCGTAAGGCGTGGGGCGCGGCCAGGACAGAGCCCAGTTCCCTCCCAACGCCGTAAGGCGTGGGGCGAACTGCCACGAGGCGCCGCGTCCAGCGTGAGGCGACCGAGGCCTTACGGCCTTCGGCTTGTACGGAGCCTGTGTAAGCCCAACGCCGTGGGGCACCCCGCCAGCGGCCGCTGAGTCCAGCGTCCGACTGCCGTACGCCTTACGGCGTTACGGATTCTGGCGACGGATGTCGCACGCGGGGACACACCCGCGGACCGTCGCCAGGCTGCCGTCAGCGTGGCTGCGGTGGCTTGGTGGTGCCGGTCGTCGAGCCGCCGATCCCCGCGAAGGCGGCATTCATGGCGAGCGGCGGTTTTGCCGGCGGCGTGGAAACGGATAGGGGAGCGGTCGGCTTGGGGGCCGGTCGCGGTGCCGCCGGCGGCAGGCCCACGTCGATCTTCGCCACGGCACCACCTCGGGTGATCGGTACCGTGCGGCCGTTGATCGCCGGGCCGCCGGTGGGCGTCAGGACCACGCGGTACGAGCCAATGTCGAGCCGATCGAAGACGTAGTCGCCCATGGCGTTCGTCCGCGTGGTGGCCACGGTCATGCCGCTGGCGTTCACCAGCGACACCGCCACGGAGGCGATGCCGCCCTCGAGCGACTGCCGGACGCCGTCGCGGTTGCCGTCGGCAAACACACTGCCCGCGATCGACGCCTTGAAGAAGAAGACGCCCGGCTGGATGTTCGTGACCGTCGAGTTCCGCCGGATGACGTCGGCGAGCGTCGTGCCCTGGATGGTCTGCACGACGTCGGCCGGCAGCGAGTTCTGATACCAGAAGCGGTCGCCGTCGCGGAGCCGCGTGAACTGGTCGACGAGGATCCGCGTGAATGTCGCCCCGAGGCTCGAGCCGGGGAGGTGCGTCTCCGCGAGGCCGCCCACCCACGGATCGACCCGGTCGATCGTGCCGTAGGCCTGCTTCAACGCCTGCTGGACGCCCGCATCGGCGTTGATCTGGGCAAACGACGTCAGCCGCGGCAGCCCGTAGGCGACGCGGACCGTGTTGTAATCCCCGATGCCGTGGTCGCGGCCCCGCTGGATGTTGAGGGCGGCGAGGTCGAAGCCCCCCTGCCCCGGAGCCCCGAAGAGGAAGTTCCGCACGTCGTCGACGACCCGCGTGTCGATCTCCTGCGCCCGCGAACTGGCGAGGTACTTCACGATCGGATCGATGCCCACCTCCGACAGCGGCGTGGGATTGAAGAACGCGTCGCGCAGGGCCAAGGGGTCGCGGACCTCGACGCCATTGGCGTCGAGGAACTCTATGTCCTCGCCGAGCATGCTGTGGCCCACCCGGAAACCCACCGTCGAAAACTCGGTGGCGATGCCGGGATTCACCTCCGCCCGGTAGCCGCGGTAGGGGGCGATTCCGTCCGCTCCGGGCTTGGCCGCGCC
>CAIKWU010000150.1 GCA_903831155.1 uncultured Planctomycetaceae bacterium
ACGGCCGACCGCACCTACATCGAGCCGCTCACCTGGCAGATGCTCGAGAAGGTGATCGAGGCCGAGAAGCCCGATGCGGTCCTGCCAACGCTCGGCGGACAGACGGCGCTCAATCTCGCCCTCGAACTGGAGCGGCACGGCGTGCTCGCCAAGCACGGTGTGGAGATGATCGGCGCCCGGGCCGAGGCGATCCGCCGCGGCGAGGACCGCGAGATCTTCAAGGAGACGATGCGGAAGATCGGCCTCGAGACCTGCCGGGGTCGGATCGTGAAGACGTTGGCGGAGGCCCGCGAGGTGCTCGCCGAGATCGGCCTGCCCGCCGTCATCCGTCCCAGCTTCACCCTCGGCGGCTCCGGCTCCGGGATCGCGTTCAACCGCGAGGAGTTCGACCAGAAGGTGCAGCGAGGCCTCGATCTCTCGCCGATCGGTGAAGTGCTCGTCGAGGAGTCGATCCTCGGCTGGAAGGAATATGAGATGGAGGTGATGCGCGACGCGGACGACAACGCCGTCGTGATCTGCTCCATCGAAAACTTCGACCCCTGCGGCGTGCACACCGGCGACTCGATCACGGTCGCCCCGGCATTGACGCTCACCGACCGGCAGTATCAGCGGATGCGAGACGCCAGCTTCGCCGTGATCCGGGCGATCGGCGTCGAGACGGGTGGCTCGAACATCCAGTTTGCCGTGCATCCCGAGAACGGCCGCATGATCGTGATCGAGATGAATCCGCGTGTCAGCCGGTCAAGCGCGCTGGCAAGCAAGGCCACCGGCTTTCCGATCGCGAAGATCGCCGCGAAGCTGGCGGTGGGCTGGCGGCTCCACGAGCTGCCCAACGACATCACGCGGCGGACGAAGGCCTGCTTCGAGCCCTCGATCGACTACGTCGTCGTGAAGGTGCCGCGGTTCGCCTTCGAGAAATTTCCCGAGGCCGACAGCAGGCTCACCACGCAGATGAAGAGCGTCGGCGAGACGATGGCGATCGGCCGCACGTTCAAGGAGGCCTTCCAGAAGTCGCTCCGCGGCCTGGAGGTCGGCAGCTTCGGCTTCGGCTGCGACGGCAAGGATCTCTGGGGCACCGCGGCCGAGCCGTCGCTCGACGACATCCGCGCTCGCGTGGCGACGGCCGACCCCGACCGCGTCTGGTATCTCCGGTATGCCTTCAAGGCGGGCATGACGGTCGAGGAGCTCCACGAACTCACGGCCATCGACCGCTGGTTCCTCGACCAGCTCCAGCAGATCGTGGAGATCGAGAGCCTGATCCGCACCGTCGGCACGCTCGCGGCGATCGACGATGGCCTGCTGCGGCACGCCAAGCAGGCGGGCTTCTCCGACCGGCAGCTGGCCGTGATGCTCGGGGCCTCGGAGATGGAGGTGCGCGACGATCGCAAGCGTCGGGGGATCGTGGCCACCTACAAGTCGGTCGACACGTGCGCCGCCGAGTTCGAGGCCCAGACACCCTACTACTATTCGACCTGGGAGGACGAGGACGAGGCCCGGCCGAAGGAGCCGGGCAAGAAACGGGTGATGATTCTCGGTGGCGGCCCCAACCGCATCGGGCAGGGCATCGAGTTCGACTACTGCTGCTGCCATGCGAGCTTCGCGCTCCGCGAGATGGGGATCGAGAGCGTGATGGTCAATTCGAATCCCGAGACCGTGAGCACCGACTACGACACGAGCGACATGCTCTTCTTCGAGCCGCTCACCTGCGAGGACGTGC
>CAIKWU010000151.1 GCA_903831155.1 uncultured Planctomycetaceae bacterium
GTCCTGATCGCGGATCTCTCGCTTCCTGCTCGCGGCCATGCCCGGCACCATAACGCCGTGGGGGCGAGCGCGCAACTCGCCTCAACTTCCCAAGACTGCCTCCCCTTTGGTGCGCAAATCCCGTGCCGAACAGGATTGGCATCCTGCCCGCCGCTCTCTGCATGTTCGCTGCGCTTCGCCATCCTGGCTTCGCTTGCTCCCATAGCCCGGCTTCAGGGCACGGGCAGCCCCAAGCCGACGATGCGATCCTCGGGCTCGCCCACTTCCTGTCGATGGTGTAAGAAAGGAGGCTCGAGGCCACACGCTTTGCTCATCGAGATCGCCACAACGCCGCTGCCCGCAGAGACCGCGGCCGACATCCTGCTCCTGCCGGGGCGGGCGGCATTTCTGCCCGCGTCGGCCACGCTCCTCGTCGCCGACCTGCACCTCGGGAAGGCGGCCACGTTCCGTCATGCCGGCATCCCCGTTCCAGAGGGTTCCGCCCAGGCCGATCTCACCCGGCTGGAGCGGCTCGTCTCCGAGAGTGCCGCCCGACGGCTGATCGTGCTCGGCGACCTGTTCCACGCCCGCAGCGGCTGCACGCAGGCCGTGTTCGACGAGTTCGCCGCCACCCGCGCGAGGTTCGCCGCGACCGAGGTGCTGCTGGTCCCCGGCAACCACGACCGGGCGATCGGCAGGATCCCCTCCTCGCTCGGCATCGACTCCTGCCTGCGCACGCACGACGAGCCCCCGTTTCACTTCGTCCACGAGCCCTCGACCGACCTTCCGGAACCGGGCCGCTCGTGCTTCACCATCGCGGGCCACCTCCACCCCACCGTCTCGATCACGTCGCCCGGCGGCGACCGGATCTCCGACCGGTGCTTCGTGGCCGACACCGACGCGCTCGTGCTGCCCGCCTTTGGCTCGTTCACGGGTGGCCATCGCGTCCACCACACGGACGGGCTGCAACTCTGGATCGCACGCGACGACGGCGTGGTGGACGTCACGCGGATGGCCGAACTCGCCGCACGAGCCTGCTCGAAGAGTCAGGCGAGGGCCTGAAACGCCACGTGCAGGCGGTCGAGCAGGTCGCGGGCCGTCATCGACACCTGCCCGAGTTCCGCCGCCGCCACGTCTCCGGCCCGGCCATGCACCCAGGCCGCGAGCCGTGCCGCCTCGAAGGCCGGCATGCCCTGCGCGAGCAGAGAGGCTGCCACACCGGCAAGGACATCCCCCGTTCCGGCGGTCGCCATGCCGGGATTCCCCGTTTCGTTGCGGCCCTCGCGTGGGCCGTCGGTGACGAACGTGCCCGCGCCCTTGAGCAGAAGCACGGCGCCGATCTCCGCGGCCATCCGGCGAGCCTCGGTCTCGAGGAACGCGCGATCGGCGGCCAGCGCACCGCCCGGATCACGGCCCAGCAGCCGGAGCATCTCGCCGGCATGAGGCGTGACCAGACGTGGCCCTGCGTGCTCGCCCGGCGACGCGCATGCGGCCAGCGCCCAGAGCGCATCGGCGTCGAACACGGCGGGCGCCTCGATCGTCTTCCAGAGCACGAGCACGAGTTCGCGGACGGCGTCGGATCGACCGAGGCCCGGACCGACCGCCACGGCGTCCGCCCGCGCGATCGCGTCCCGCAGGCCGGCCGGCGCTCCGGCCATGAATCGACCCTCGGAATCGGACGGCAGGCCGCGCGTCATCACGCAGGGGTCGAAGCCCGCCGCGATCGCCGCCACCGGCTCGGGCACGACGAGTTCCACGAGCCCGGCGCCGCTGCGAAGGGCCGCCATCGCCGCGAGCGCCGGCGCCCCGGCCATGCCCGAACTGCCGCCGATCACCAGCACCCGGCCGAAGTCCCGCTTGCTCGCCTCCACTGGGCGAGGGAGCAGCCGCGGCAGGTCGGCGGGGGGCGGCGGCATGCGGCGAAGTCCTGGCGAAGGCGCCGGAGGGAGGATTCTCGACGTCCGTCCGTCGAGTGTGACGAAAACGGAAGCGACGCGATAGCAGGGTGGATTTCGTGAACTGGCGCCGCCGTCACCGTGATTACCTTGACGCCCTCGCCGCGCAAGGGATACCCTCGCCGCGAAAACCGCCGTATTTCCGGCCCCCCCGGGCCGGCCTCCGTCCGGAGCTGCCACGCCGGACGGCCACCAAGGAGACCTCCAGCCCATGTCCGCCGCATCCAACCCGGGCGACATCTTCGACGTCAAGAAGGTCCGCCGGCTGATCGAGCTCATGAAGGAGCACGATCTCTCGGAGCTCGACCTGAAGCAGGCCGACAACCGGGTGCGGATCCGCCGTGGCGGCGAGGTGGTGACGTACACCGCCCCCGGGGCTCCCGTCGCCCGCGCGGCGGCTCCCGCGGCTCCGGCGGGCGGGGAACCCGCAGTCGCCGACAAGACAGTCGTGATCAAGAGCCCGATGGTCGGCACGTTCTACAAGGCAAGCGGCCCCGACTCGCCGCCATTCGTGAAGGTCGGCGACCGGATCGGTCCCGAGAAGACGGTGTGCATCGTCGAGGCGATGAAGGTGTTCAACGAGATCCCGGCCGGTGTCTCCGGCCAGATTGTCGCGATCCTCGTCGAGAACGGCGCCCCGGTCGAGTTCGGCCAGCCGCTCATCAAGGTCGATCCCGAGGGCTGAGTCGGGCGCGGGGCGGTTCAGCAGCCGCTTCAGGCCCAGTCGTGGAGATTCCATGTTCAAACGGATCCTGATTGCGAATCGCGGTGAGATCGCCCTCCGCGTGATCCGTGCCTGCCGCGAACTTGGCGTGGAGACGGTCGCGATCTTCAGCGAGGCCGATCGCGGCGCCCCCTACCTCGAGCTCGCCGACGAGGCGATCTGCGTGGGCACGGCCAAGGCGGCCGACAGCTACCTGCGGATCGATCGCGTGATCAGCGCCGCCGAGATCGGCAACGTGCAGGCGATCCATCCGGGCTACGGCTTCCTCTCGGAAAACTCCCAC
>CAIKWU010000152.1 GCA_903831155.1 uncultured Planctomycetaceae bacterium
GCCGCCGCCAACGCGATCCTCGCCGACATCGCCGCCGGCCGCGTGCGGAGCGTGGTCGACTACGGGCTCTCGTCGCTCAACATCATCTCCTGCCCGAGCTGCTCGCGGGTCGAGAACGAGGCTTTTATCGAGCTCGCCAAGCAGGTGAAGGAGATGACGTCCTACGCGAGGGATCACGCGATCACGATTGCCGTGATGGGCTGCCGCGTGAACGGCCCGGGCGAGACCGACGACGCCGACCTGGGCCTGTGGTGCGGTCCCACCCACGTGAACCTCAAGAAGCGGAGCGCGGAGCTGGGGGCGTTCGCCTACGACGCCATCCTGCCGCGGCTCCGGGCCGAGCTCGACGCCCTCATCGCGGAGCGTTCCTGACATGAGCGGCCTGCCGATCGTCGACGCCGCCGGGGGATCCTGCGGCCTGGAGGGGACCCCGCTGCCGGCCGTGCCGCCGGTCGATCCGGCCACCTGCCGCGGCACCTTCTCGATGGTCAGCCTGGGCTGCCCCAAGAATCTCGTGGACGGGGAGCGGATGCTCGGGCTCCTCCGGGAGGACGGCTGGCAGCTCGTCGCCGACCCGCAGGGCTCCGATCTCGTGATCGTGAACACCTGCGCCTTCATCGACGCCTCGCGGGCAGAGTCGTACTCCGCGATCCACGAGATGCTCGACCTCAAGAAGCGGGGGGGCACGCGGGGCGTGATCGTGTCGGGCTGCCTCGCCGAGCGGCAGAAGGAGGGGCTCCTCGAGGAGCTGCCCGGTCTCGACGCCGTGATCGGCGTGTTCTCCCGGGACGAGATCGCCAAGGCGGCGGAGCGGCTGATCGGCGGGCTCGGCGACCAGCGGAGCATCTTCAGGCCGGCACCCGCCCGCGCCCTCGACGACTCGGGCCGCATGCGGGTCACCCCGCGGCACATGGCCTACCTGAAGATCTCCGAGGGCTGCGACCGCACCTGCACGTTCTGCGCGATCCCGAAGATGCGGGGCAAGCACGCCACCAAGCCGATCGAGGAGGTGATTCGGGAGGCCCGCGAGCTCGCGGCTGACGGCGTGAAGGAGCTCGTGATCGTCGCCCAGGACACGACGTATTACGGCATGGACCTCTACGGCGAGCCGCGGCTGGTGGAACTGCTCGACGAGCTCGAGAAGGTCGAGGGGATCCAGTGGATCCGCCTCATGTATCTCTATCCGATCTTCTTCACCGACCGGCTGATCGAGAAGATCGCCACGAGCACGAAGATCCTGCCCTACCTCGACATGCCGCTGCAGCACGCCAGCGACGCGGTGCTCAAGCGGATGCAGCGGCGGGTGAACCGCGCGGCGACGGAGGAGCTGCTGGCGAAGCTCCGGGAGCGGATCCCCGACCTCGTGCTGCGGACAACCTTCATCACGGGTTTCCCCGGAGAGACTCGCGGTCAGTTCCTGGAAATGGTCGACTTCGTCCGCCGCTGGAAGTTCGAGCGGGCGGGCGTGTTCACCTACTCGCTCGAGCCCGACACCCCGGCCGCGAAGCTCGACGGCCACCTGCCCGAGGAGGAGAAGGCGGCCCGCCGGGAC
>CAIKWU010000153.1 GCA_903831155.1 uncultured Planctomycetaceae bacterium
CCGCGAGCGCTCGCAGCTCAGGAATCGCCCGCTCGTGCAGAACCACCACGACCGTGCCGCCGCTGCCACCACCGCTGATCCGGGCACCGTAGAACCCGCGTGCCGGGCCGAGGCCTGCGATTGCGTCGACCATCGCGTCGGTCTCCGGGCAGCCGAGGCCGATCGCCGAGTAGCCGGCATGCGACTCGGCGAGGGCCTCGCCGATCATCGAGAGCGCGGCCTCGCGGTCATCGCCCGCAGCCTCGCGGAGCACGCCGGCGAGCGAACCGGCCCGCGCGTTTTCCTCGACGGCAAATCTGGCAGCAGCCCGCACGGGATAGGTTCGCCCCGGCTCGATCCGCGACTGGGGGTCGTCGATGGCCGCATGCCGCGCGATGAACTCGGCTCCCGTCATCGCGTCGGGAAGCGCATCGATGCCGACCGAAGCCACGTCTGCCGGCCGAACCTCCGTGAGGTACGCGAGCCGGCGGCCGAGAGCCCGCTCAAGAATCACCTTCCCCATGAAGGCGGCCGTGCGGGCGGTTGCATAGGGCGAGTCGGCGACGGCATGCCGTACACCGCTCGGCCAGCCCACGGCGATCACATTGGACGGGAGCCGCACGCTCTCCATGAGCACGTCTGGCCGGCAGAGGATCGGTAGCAGTTCGCCCGAGCGGCCGTGAGCGGAGGCGAGTTGGTCCATCAGGCCGCACGGGGCGCCCACGACGTCGTTCTCCGCCCGCTGCGCGAGCCGCGCCAGCGACGTTCCCGTGAACGAGCATCCGGCCAACCTCTCGAGCGCTCGCAGCGTCGCCACCTCGAGCGCGGCACTGCTACTCACACCCATCGACGCAGGCACGTCGGAGGTGATGCTCAAAGCGAGCCCGCCGGCAGGCCGCCAGTTCCACGCCGCGGCAAAGAGCGCGACGCACCCAAGCGGGTATCGCACCCATCGCGGCGCCGCATGCTCGTCGAGCCACTGCCGCAGCGGGGCCGCGTCAGTGCTCACCGCGGCCACGAGATCCCGCGGAGGCATCGGCAGTCTGACAGGGGATTCCTGCTCGCTGGAAAACACAAGCCCCGGCTCGCTCCGCTCCTCGATCGTCACCCTCGTGCAGAGCGAGAGCGGCATCTGGAGCACGAGGCTCCCGCTGTAGTCGGCCACGCCACCGAGCACGTCGAGCCGGCCAGGGGCAACGCCTTCGACGCGGCGGACCCCTGCGGCCGAGTCGCTCATCGCAGTGGCTCCACGGCGACAGACGAGCGGTAGTGCGGTCCTGCGGCGGCGCGGAGTTCCGCCGCCTTCTCGTCGGGATTCGACTCGTTGGTCATGGAACCGCCGCCGATCTCCGGCCCCGCCAGATACTTCATGGTGTCGGGCTTTCGCAGCGGCGGATGAAACTCCACATGAAAGGGAAAGGCCGCATGGTCGCCGCCGTCGGCCGGCGCCTGGTGCACGGCCATCACGTAAGGCATGGGCATCCGCCAGAGGTTGTCGTAGCGGATCGCGACCTCGCGGATCATCGCCCCGAGCAGCCGCCGCTCACCCGTGGACAGGTCGAGGAGCGACGCGACCTGCCGCGTCGGCAGCACGAGCACCTCGTAGGCGTATCGGGCGAACCAGGGCACGCAGGCGACGAACGCCTCGTTCTCCGCCACCACGCGCCCGCCGGCCCGTTCGCGGGCCAGCACGTCCTGGCCGAGGTGTCGGCCGGTCCGCTCAAAGTGTCGCCGGCCCGACTCCACCTCCCGGGCGGTGTGGCCGTAGATCAGATCGCCCGCGTAGATCTGGCAGTGAGGGTGAGGATTCGACGTGCCGACGAGCTCTCCCTTGTTCTCGAAGATCAGCACGTGACGGACCTCCGGCCGCGCGGCGAGCGCCGCCGTGCGTTCGGCCCAGAGATCGACCACCGCCGCCGCCTCGTCGGCCG
>CAIKWU010000154.1 GCA_903831155.1 uncultured Planctomycetaceae bacterium
CGGCGGCATCCGAGAGAGAGGATGCCACGATGGCATCCTCGAACGTCCGGCGACGGGGCACTGGGCAGTCCCGAGCCACTCGAACGTCCGGCGACGGGGCACCGGCAGTCCCGAGCCACTCGAACGTCCGGCGACAGGGCACCGGCAGTCCCGAACCCCCGCGTGATTCGTCGTGCCGGGTGACGACCTGCACCCACCAACTCGGGACGCAGGCCCCGGCGCAGGCGTCAGTCGTGCTTGCCGATCCACCGGTCCTTGATGCGGGCGATCGCACCCTCCTCGCGCATCCTGAGGATCGCGGTGTTGAGGGTCTCGCGAATGGGACTCCCGTTGGGCATCGCGATCCCGAAGTCGAACTCGTCGAACAACGGCCCCACGATCCTGAGCCGGCCCCGACCCACCTCGTTGATGATGTATGACAGCGTCTCCGTCTCGCCGACGACCGCTTCCACCATGCCGAGGTCGAGGGCCTGGATGGCGTCCCGCAGGGTGGCGTATTCCTGGGGAATGCCGCCCCTCTGGCGAACGCAGCCGATGGTCACGGCGGCCCGCTGCACACCGACCAGCCGGCCCGAGAGGTCGCGCGGGCCATGGATCACCCCCGTCACCCGCTCGGCCGTCATGGTCGCCGTGAGCACGCTGGTGAACGCTGCAATCAGGCCGATGCCGCCCACCATCCAGGTGAAGGCGAGGATGCGGCCGAGCGGGCCATCCACATGCTTGTCATCGCAGCCGCCGGTGATGATCGTGGAGGCGATCCACCACATCGCCTCGACCACGCCGCGGGGATACTCGGGCGGAAACGACCTCGGGTTGTGCCGCCGTTCGAACCACCAGAGCAGGTGCCCCGACACGAGGGCCAGGGCGAGCACGCCGGCGAGGAGTTCGAGCAACTGCCATGACAGCATCGACCGCGCCGCCTGCAGGAGGCCGCCGTCGTTTTTCTGCCGCACGGCGATCCGCATGCCGGAATGAAACACCGGATGGGTCAGGTCGAGCGTCCGTTCACGCTCCTCGGTGATCGCCAGCGGACCGAGGGCCACGTCGATCGTGCGGTCGTGGGCAGCCGCCATGAGGTCGGCGATCGTGTCGAACCGCACGTACTCGGTCTCGGCCCCGATGCGGCGGGCGAGTTCCTCCCAGATCGCGAGCATGGCGCCGTCGGGCTGTTCGCCCTTCCAGTCCACGATCGAGGCGATCGGAGTCACTCCGACGCGGAGCGGCTTCGACGCGGCCGCGGCATCCGGGCCGGACGCCGCCATCCAGGCCGCGATGGCCGCCACGACCAGCCACCCGCGAATCATCCGCTCGGCGTCGATCATCACCCGTCTCTCCGGCATCCGTGCCGCGTGACCGCCAGGAGCAGGCCGCCCGCGGCCAGACATCCTATCGCGGCGGCCACGGCCCATGTCGGCAGCCCGGCAGACTGGCCGGACGTGATCGCGGCGAGGTCGTCGGCCGACGCCAGCGCGACAAGCACCACCGGCGTCGCGTTGTGGACCGCATGCGCGACGATGGCGGGCAGGAGGCTCCGCGTCGCGAGGGTCAGCCAGCCCGTCACGAGCCCCAGCACGAACGTCTGTGGCATCCGCTCGGGCAGGAGGTGAAATCCGGCGAAAGCCGCCGCCTGCACGGCGATCGCGGCCCAAGCTCGCCGGCTCGGCGGCGATGCTCCGGCGAATCCGGCGAGCATCCAGCCGCGGAAGAGAAGCTCCTCGCACACTGCGGGCATCACGGCCAAAAGCAGCACGGCCGACCACGGGGGGCCGCCGCGGATCACGTCGACGAGCCGGCGGGCGAGTCCGATCGCCTCCTCCGAGGCCACGCCCCCGCGGACTGCGAGCGTCGCGGCAGCTCCCGTGCCGAACAGCCCGGCGCCGATCAGGCCTGCCGCCAGGAGCACCGCCCCGCCGCCCGCCGCCGTCGGGGCCGGCCACCGCACCGCAAACGTCGACGTCGCATCGACCCGCTGCCACCACGAGATCGCCAGGAGCGGCACGAGCACGGCCACCGCCTGCTGGGCGATCAGCGCGGGCACGAACTCAGCCGGGGCGAGGCCCTGCGCGTACCAGAGCGCGGCGATGCCCATGACGGCGGCCGCGAAGGCCTGGCCCACCGAGGGCAGCGGTCGGGGCCGCGGCCGCGCCACGCCGCGGGTGGCCGTATCGGGGCCGCGGAACAGGACCTCCTCGTTGGCCAGGAGCGACGACGTGAGCAGGATCAGGAGCCACGCCGCGACGGCCGATCCGACGAGCGACGCCACCAGCGCGGCCGCGACGTTGGATCCCGTGGCGACCGCGTCGCCGCCGCTCGAGGCCTCGTCGAGGAACACGTCGAGGACCGACTTCGACACCGCCACCTGGCCGGCGAAGGGCACCGCCGCCAGCCAGCGGTTGGTCGCCGCGTTGGGCAGCAGCGCCGAGGCGGCCAGTGCCGCGATCAGCATCACCACGGGCGTGAGCGTGTTCTGGGCCTCCTTGGCGCTTCGCGATGCCGCCGTGACGGCGAGGCACAGCGCGGCAGCCACCGCGGCGAGCCCGACGTAGGCCACGAGCGTGACCGTCACGCACGCGGCCGCCGCCCCGGCCGGCAGGCCCGCGACCATCCCGGCGGGCAGCACGCGGAGCAGCACGGCGGACGTGAGCGTGATGGAGACGACGTTGGCCAGCAGCGTGGCGAGCGTGACGACGAACACCGCCAGGAACTTGCCCACCACGACGTCGAACGTGCCGCACGGCGACATGAGGAGAGTCTCGATCGTGCCGCGTTCCTTCTCGCCGGCGATCGCGTCGATCGCGGGGTAGAACGCCCCGGTCGCCGTGAGCAGCGCGAGGAGCACGAGCACCGCGGCCACCGCCGTCGGCACGAGCCCGCGGACCGCGGCAGCCCGGCCGGGCTCGAGGTCGCCGACGAAGTCCACCCGCAGCGGCTCGACGACGCTCGGCGGCAGCCCGGCCCGCCGCAGCCGCTCGAGCCCGACCTGGTCCGCCACGCCCTCGAGCACCGTGAGCACGAGTTCTCTCACCCGCCGGTCCGGCGGCCGGACCGTGGAGAGCCGCGGCTCGAGGGTGACAGTCCCTTCGCCCGCGAGTCCGGCCAGCGTCCCGCGGCCGACGTCGATCCAGGCGTCGGCGGCCCCCTCGTCGATCAGGGGCAGCGCGGCCGGCTCGTCGACGATGCGGATGGAGACCGTTTCCGGCCAGCCCTCCGGCCGCTCTCCGGGCCGCCCCGCGATCGCGCCGATCCGGGCGGCGAGGCCCTCCGCGTCGGGACCGCTGAGTGCCAGGTCGAGACGCCCGGACCGCTCGGTCCGCTCGATCTCACCGACCGCCGAGCGGATGCCGAGCGTGCTCGAGAGGGCGAGCAGCGGATACATCGCCATCGGCATCAGGAGCGTGATCACCAGTGCCCGGCGATCGCGGACGAACTCCAGCAGGTCACGGCGGGCCAGGGCGAACCGGGTGGGCCAGCCGCCCGTAGCGCGGGACGGATCGTTCATGCCCCCACCCGTGGGCCGATCGCCGAGAAGAAGGCCTCCTCGAGGCTCGAGGCGGCCCCGTCGCAGAGCGCCGCGTGCGTGCCTTCCGCGACGATGCGGCCGGCGTCGATGATCACGAAGCGGTCGCACCGCCGCTCGATCTCGTGGAGGCGGTGGGTCGAGACGAGGATCGTGTGGCCCTCCGCCCGGAGCCGGTCGAGCAGGCCGAAGAGATCCCTGGCCCCGACGATGTCGAGGGCACTGGTGGGCTCGTCGAGCACGAGCACCGGCGGGTCGTGAACCAGCGCGCGGCCGAGCGACACCCGCTGCCGCTGGCCCGAGGAGAGCCGGCCGCAAGGACGGTCGAGGTAGCCGCCGAGTTCGAGGGCGGCGGAGAGGTCGGCGATGCGGTCGCGGCGGCGCTCGGCTTCGAGGCCGTGCAGACGGCCATAGGAGTCGAGCACCTCGCGGGGCGTGAGCCGGTCTGGCACACCGGTCGTCGCGGAGACGTAGCCGAGTCGGCGGCGCACGCCGATCGGGTCGAGGAGGACGTCGCGGCCCGCCACCACGGCCGTTCCGGAGGTCGGGGCGAGCAGCGTGGCGATCACCCGCATCGTGGTGGTCTTGCCGGCCCCGTTGCCGCCGAGCAGCCCGACCATCTCGCCGTCGCCCACGACGAAGGAGACGCCCTCCACCGCGCGGACCACCGATCCGTCGGTGCCGCGATACGCCTTCACCAGGTCCCGGACCTCGATCATTGCCAGCCTCGCCGCGGCCCCGGGCCGGCTACTGTTCCATGACCTCGGACTCCTTGGCCCTCGCGAGGTCGCCGACGGACGCCTCGTACTTCTTCGTGAGTTCCTGCACGTCCTCCTTGCAGCGGTCGCAGTCGTCCTCGGTGAGGCCGCCGTCGCCCTGCTCGGTGTCGGCCGCCTTGTTGGCGTCGCGACGGACGCTGCGGATCGACACCCGCGACTCCTCGGCGAGCTCCCGGATCCGCGCCGACATCTTCTTGCGGACGTCGGCGGAGAGCGGCGGGATCACGATGCGGATCACGCGGCCGTCGCTCTGGGGGTTGAGTCCGAGGTCGCTTGCCTGGATCGCCTTTTCGATGTCCTTGATCGTGCCGGGATCGAAGGGCCGCACGACGATCTGGTTGGGCTCGGGCGCCCCCACGCTCGCCAGCGCCTTGATCGGCGTCGGCGAGCCGTAGACCTCGACGCGGAGCGTGTCGACCAGGCCAGGATTGGCCCGACCGGTGCGGATGCCGGTGAGGGCGTGGCGGAACACGTCGACCGCCTTCTCCATGCGTTCTTCGGCGTCGAGCAGGATGTCGTCGAGCGGCATCGGCAGGGCTCCTGGGGGCGCGGATGTCCGGAGTATACGCACTCCCTCGACGGCTCACACTTGATCTGGACCCGCTCGTGGGGCCCGGGGCTGCCCATTGCTGAGGTCGTGCCCGTCCAAGCCGAAGGCCGTGAGGCCTCGGGCCGCCCCGCACGGGCTTCAGCTGTGGGCCGCGTCGCGCCGCTGGCCGACGATCGTGCCGAGCCTCTCGCCGGCCACCGCCCGCTCGATGGTCCCTTCGCGGCGGTAGTTGAACACGAGGATCGGCATCCCGTGCTCGGCGCACTGCGAGATCGCCGTGCCGTCCATGACCCGTAGGTTCTGCTGGATCACCTGCTGGTAGGTGAGCTCGGCGTAGAGGACGGCGTGGGGGTTCTTCTCGGGGTCGTCGGAGTAGACGCCATCGACCCGGGTGGCCTTCATGACGATGTCGGCGCCGAGCTCGAGGGCCCGCTGGGCGGCGGCGGTGTCGGTGGTCACGTAGGGGCTGCCGGTGCCGGCCGCGAGGATCACGATCCGTCCCTTCTCGAGGTGGCGGCGGGCCCGCCGGCGGATGTAGGGCTCGGCCACGCCATCCATGCGGATCGCCGTCATCAGCCGCGTCTGAGCCCCGAGGCTCTCGAGGGCATCCTGGAGCGCCAGGCCGTTGATCACCGTGGCGAGCATGCCCATGTAGTGGGCCGTCGCCTCCTGGATCGCCGTGTTGCCGGCGGTGAAGGAGCCGCCGCGGAGGATGTTGCCACCGCCGATCACGATGGCCAGCTGCACGCCCTTCGAGGCCGCCTGCACCGTCTGCCGGGCGATGTGGACGACCTCGTCCATCGAGATGCCCCGTTCGCCCTGCCGGGCGAAGCTCTCGCCGGAGAGCTTGAGGAGCACACGTTTGTAGGGGGTCGAGTCCATGCTCCGGCTTCCTCGGATCCGAACTGCGGATGGACGATCCGAGCTCGCGAACGTTCAGCGGCCGCAGGTCCGCTGCAACGGGCGAAAAGGGCCTCGCCTCGTCAGCCCCCCAGTTTCCAGTTCTCGACCGACTTCACCTCGAGGCCGGCGGCCTTCGCCAGCTGGCCGACCGACTGCTTGTCGTCCTTCACGAACGGCTGCTCGAGGAGCACGCACTGACTGAAGAAGTTTCGCAGCCGGCCCTCGATCATCTTGGCGATGATGTTCTCGGGCTTGCCTTCCTTGCGGGCGGCCTCGGAGAGGATCTCCCGCTCCTTGTCGACCACCGCCGGATCGAGGTCCTCCTTGCGGATCGCCTGGGGCGCGAGCGCCACGACGTGCATCGCGATGTCCTTGGCCACCTCGGCGGCCTGGGGGCCCGAGACGTTGCCGGTGATCTCGATCAACGCCGCCTTGGAGCCGTCATGGTGGGCGTAGCCGCCGCAGGCGCCGTCGACCCGCTTGATCCGCGAGACCTCGAACACCTCCCGCATGCGGTTGAAGAGGTCGTCCTTGATCTCGCCGAGCGTGCGGTCGGGATGCGAGACGCTCTTCTGGGCGAGCAGGTCGGCCGGCGTCGCCGCGCCCGGACCGAGCGCCAGCGTCTTGGCGATCTCGTTGGCGAGGTCCTTGAAGTCCTGGCTGCCGGCCACCGGCGGGCTCTCGCACTTGAACTCGATGATCGTGCCCACGCCCTTCGCGGGGTCGGCAAACACGGCGAGGCGGCCGCAGGAGGTCTCGCGGTCGGCCCGCATCGACTGGGTCTTGATGCCCTGCTTGCGAAGCCACTCGACGGCCTGGTCGGTGTTGCCACCGCATTCCGCGAGCGCCTTCTTGCACTCCATCATCGGCAGGCCGGTCTTTTCCCTCAGGGCCATCACGGCGGCGGCGGTGATCTCAGCCATCGAAGTCTTCTCCTGGGCGTGGCTCGGAAGGAAACGGGACGAGGCGGGCTCGACGGGCCCCGAACCGGGGCGACGGCCCGTGGGCTGCAGCCCGGCACGAACCGGACGGCAGCCCGATCATCGATCGCGGGCCGTTCAGGCCTTCGGCTTCTGCGGCACCGACCGCTTGGCGACCATCGGCCGGGCCTTGGGCTTCGGCTTCGAGTCGCCGTCGGCAGTCTCGGCACCCTCGGCGGCGACCTGCGCGTCCGTTGCAGACGTGGACTTGCCTTCGAGGATCGCGTCGGCGAGGCGGGCCGAGACCAGCTCGATCGAGCGAATCGAGTCGTCGTTGCCGGGGATCGGCAGGTCGACCAGGTCGGGATCGCAGTCGGTGTCGATCAGCGCGACGGTCGTGATGCCCATCTTGCGGGCCTCGTTGACCGCGTTCTTCTCCTTCTTGGGATCGAACACGACGAGGCACTCTGGCAGCCGGGACAGCGTGCGGATGCCGCCGAGGTTGCGGAGCATCTTGCGATGCTCGCGACGCAGCGAGGACTGCATCTTCTTGGAGTAGCTGCCGAACGCCTCCGACGGGATCAGTGCCTCGAGCTCCTCGAGCCGGGCGAGGCGATTGCGGATGGTGCGGAAGTTGGTGAGCGTGCCGCCGAGCCAGCGGTCGCTGACGTAGGGCATGCCGCAGCGGGCCGCCTCGCGGGCCACCGCCTCGGCGCCCTGCCGCTTCGTGCCCACGAAGAGAATCAGGCTGCCGGTCGAGGCGACTTGCTTGAGGTACTTGCGGGCCCGGAGCAGGCCGCGAATCGTCTCGCGGACGTCGATGATGTGGATGAGGTTGCGGCGGCCGTGGATGTAGGGCCGCATCTTCGGATTCCACCGGCTGGCACGATGGCCGAAGTGGACACCGGCTTCGATCAGTTCCTGGGCCAAGACGTTCGACACGCTGACACGCTCGCTGGGGACGCGGGAAGGGAAACGGGGGGCGGGGCCGGCCGGCCCCGAGCACCGCAAACTATCGGCTTTTTTCGGGCCATGTCAACGTGCCTCCGCCGAACCCGGTCACCGCGGGGTTCGGGCCCCCGTCCGGCCCCGCCGCGAAGGGTCATGGCTTGAATGCGTGGGTTTCGGCTTACTAGACTCCGCCGTGCCCCGCAGCGGCGGCTTGATCCGGCTGCCCCCGCCTGCCCGTCCCGGCCCGGAATCCGCCGCGAGCCCCCCATGCGTCACGTCCTCTCCGCCACCGTCCAGAACGTGCCCGGCGTGCTTGCGCACGTCTCGGGGATGCTGGCGTCCCGTGGCTACAACATCGACAGCCTCGCCGTGGGGGAGACCGAGAACCCCCGGTTCTCGCGGATGACGTTCGTGCTCCGCGGCGACGACCGCGTGCTCGACCAGGTCCGCCGCCAGCTCGAGAAGATCGTCACCGTCGTTCGCGTCGACGACATCAGCAGCCGCAACTACGTGGAGCGGGACCTGATGCTGATCAAGGTGGCCGCCCAGCCGGGCCCCGCCCGCACCGAGGTCAAGGAGCTCGCCGAGATCTTCCGCGGGCGGATCGTCGATGTCGCGGCCGACAGCGTGATCGTGGAGATCTCGGGCACGGAGAAGAAGCTCGAAGGATTCATCGAGCTGATGCGGCCCAAGGGCATCCTCGAGCTCGTCCGCACCGGCCGCATCGCCATGGTCCGGGGCAGCACGCCCACCCGCGAGCTCACCGAGGCCGGCGACGGAGCCCGCCCGGCCGACTCCGCCCCGGTCGGCGAGTCGCTGGCCTGACGCCCCCCGCACGCCGTTTCCGCATACCCGTCCGTTCTCCTCTTCTTCCCCGGAGCGCTCCCTTGGCTGCCACGATCTACTACGACGCCGACGCCGACCTCAAGGCCCTCGAGGGCAAGACCATCGCCATCATCGGCTATGGCTCGCAGGGTCATGCCCAGGCCCAGAACCTCCGCGACAGCGGCCTGAAGGTGATCGTGGCGCAGCGGCCGGGCGGCCCCAACTACGAACTCGCCAAGAAGCACGGCTTCGAGCCGATGAGCGTGGAGGACGCGGTCAAGCAGGCCGACGTGATCAACATCCTGCTGCCCGACGAGCTCACGGGCGACGTCTACAAGACCTCGATCAGGCCGCACCTCAAGAAGGGCGCCGTGCTGATGGCCAGCCACGGCTTCAACTTCCACTTCGGCCAGGTCGAGCCCCCGCCGGGCCACGACATCATGCTCGTCGCCCCGAAGGGCCCCGGCCACCTCGTCCGCAGCGAATACGTGAAGGGGGGCGGCGTGCCCTGCCTGATCGCCCTGGGCCCGGGCGCCAGCCCCGAGACCAAGAAGATCGGCCTCGCCTACGCCAAGGGCATCGGCGGCACCCGTGGCGGCGTGATCGAGACCACGATCGCCGAGGAGACGGAGACCGACCTCTTCGGCGAGCAGGCGGTGCTCTGCGGCGGCGTCTCGGAGCTGATCAAGGCCGGCTTCGACACGCTCGTCGAGGCGGGCTACCAGCCGGAGATGGCCTACTTCGAGTGCCTCCACGAGATGAAGCTGATCGTCGACCTGCTCTACCAGGGCGGCCTCGAGTACATGCGGTACAGCGTGTCGAACACGGCCGAGTACGGCGACTACACCCGCGGCAAGCGGATCATCACCGATGAGACCCGTGCGGAGATGAAGAAGATCCTCGAGGAGATCCGC
The DNA here is from genome assembly GCA_903831155.1 of uncultured Planctomycetaceae bacterium. Lineage (GTDB taxonomy): Bacteria > Planctomycetota > Planctomycetia > Pirellulales > UBA1268 > QWPN01. Next base: position 9,360 of record CAIKWU010000154.1, read on the forward strand.
TCGGGCGAGTTCGCCCGCGACTGGATCCTGGAGAATCGCGGCGGGGCGGCGATGTTCAAGAGCACCCGTCGCCGCGAGCGGGAGCACAAGCTCACGCAGACCGGCCGCCAGCTCCGCAAGATGATGAAGTGGATCGAATCCAAGGAAGTCTGATCCATGACACCCGAGGAACACGAGGCCCGCAGCCTCTACGATCAGCTGCAGCCGGGCGATCGCGTGGAGGTGATCCACGGGGTGCAGGTCGGCTCGTCGGCGAACTGGACCACGAAGACCGTGGGCCAGGTGCTTCGCCGCGAGCGACGGCGGCACGGCCTGCACTTTCGCCGCAGCGGCGACGACAAGGTCTACAGCGACGTCCTCATCCTCGCCCGCGACGACGGCGAACTGACCACCGTGACGATGGACGAGTACACGCGGCTCCGCCGGGTGTAGCGGCCGCTGGCCTCCCGTCCTGAAGCGGCGGGGTGCCCGTCAGTGCGCGTCGAGCAGGCGACGGGCTTCGGCGACCGTGCCGGCAGCCGCCGGCACGTCGGCATAGTCCTCGACGATTTCCTCGAGCACCTGGTGACGGCGGGTGATCGCGACCACGCGCCGGGCGGCATCGGGGGTGGTCTCGATCTCGTGGCCATAGGCCACCGCCTGCTCGAGCATCGCGGCGGCGCGGCTGGCATCGTCGCGGGCCTCCTTCCGCCGGGCGGCATCCTCGCGACGGACCACCTGGTCGAGGATGTCGAGCTGACGGCGGGCGAGCTCCTGCCACGTGCCCGCGTCGGGACGCTCGACGATGCCGCAGGGGTCGTCGCCGGGCTCCCCGGAGGCCGGCTTGTCGGCCGCCGAGGAGAGCATGCCCCGCAGTTTCTCGGTCGCCCCGCGGGGGTCGGAGGAGGAGAGCCGGATCGCCTCCAGATAGGCCCGCTCCGCCGGGGACTTCGGCGTGTAGGTCGGGAACCGGTGCCGGGATCGCTTGTGGAGCCTGTCGAGCGCCACCTCGCGGCCCAGCCGGCGAACGTCGGCGGCGTGGGCGCCGTCCGGATGGCGGCCGAGGAATCCCCTGATCTCGCGGCAGGGATCCCCGAGGTCGTCAGGATTGCCGAGCATCGCGATGATCCGGTCGTAGTGCCGCTGCTCCGCATTCGGATCGGGCCACGGCCATGGCCTGAGCAGGAACCACCAGCCCGTCGCCAGCACGGTCGCCACGGTCGCCGTCGCCGCCAACGTGCCGAGCAGCGACCGCCGCCGATCGGCGCGCGCCCGCCGCTCGCGGGCGTCGCGAGCCGCGGCCTCCACGGTCGTGAAGGTGGACCGGCCGGTCGGTGATCGATCGAATCCGTTCCCGGCGTCGCCGCGCTCGTCGCGGCCGGTGTCGTCGGCCACCGTGGTGGCCTGGACGTCGACCTGGCGTTGGTCCACGGCGGGACGGCGCGGCGCGGCGAGCGTCGGGGCCAGCGCATCGGGCTCAACCGCGGGCAGGCCGCGGTCGGCGACGGTTCCCCCTGCCGGTCGCGGCCCGCCGGCCGAGGCGGCCCGCGGCGCGTCCCGCAGGGAGGCGATCTCGGCGAGCATGCGTCCCACGACGACGGCACTCGCGGGCCGCGCCGCGGCCGTCTTGGCGAGCAGTCGCTCGACGAGGTCGTCGAGCGGCGCGGGCACGTCCGGCGCGAGCGTGGAGAGCCGCGGCGGCCTCCGTGACCGTTGGCTCTCGACCACCTCCGCCACGCCGCCCTGGAACGGCGGGTGACCGGCCAGCATCGCGAACATCACGAGACCGAGGCAGTAGAGATCGGCACGGTGGTCGATGGCCAGTCCGGTCGCCTGCTCGGGCGCCATGTACTCCGGAGTGCCGACCACGACGCCGACGCGCGTATGGCCGGTGTCGCCGAAGAGTTTCGCGATCCCGAAGTCGGTGAGCTTGACGTGGAACCCGCCTCCGGCAGCCGGCGGGAACATGAGGTTCGCGGGCTTGAGGTCGCGGTGAACGACTCCCTGATCGTGGGCCGACTTCAGGGCCGGCACGATCTCGAGGGCGACGGCCACCGTCTCCCGCCAGGTGAACCGCCTGCCCGAGCGGAGCAGCTCCTCGAGCGTCCGGCCCGGCACGAACTCCATCGCGAAGAAGGGCAGGCCGTCTTCGTCGCCAAAACCGACCATCCGGGCGATGCCCGGATGGCGCAGGTTCATCAGCGTGTCGATCTCCGACTGGAATCGGCGACGGATGCCGTCGTCGCCCGAGAGATGAACGGGCAGCGTCTTGACGGCGACCGTGCCGCCGCCGACGGGGTCGATGGCCTCGTAGACGGTGCCCATGCCGCCCTGGCCGAGGAGCCGGACCACGCGATAGGGGCCGAACTGGGAACGCTGCATGGAATCGAGTCCGTCGTCGTGCCCCGACGCCTTGGCCGAGCCTCAGCCTAGCCAGCCGGCGGAGGACCGCCAAGCGGTGGGGAACGTACACTAGTGGGAGGTGTCAGGAGCCGGAGCGAGGTGCCCCATGGTCGATGATCGCGGCAGAGGGAGGGACGACCACCCGCCCCCGGAGATCGAGGACCGCCGCGCCCTGCGGTGGATCCTGGAGCGGGATCCCGTGGCGCCGTTTCCCGCGCTGCCCTACTCCAAGGAGGATCTCCACGACTTCCGCCCCATCCTCCGGCCGCCCGTGCCGGTGGTCACGGTGCTCGATGACGGCTCCCAGCAGGAGGGGGAGACGGTGCGGATGCGGGGCGAGACCTTCACGATCGGCCGCACCTCGGGGGATCTCGTGCTCGCGCACGACCCGGCGATCTCGGGGCTCCACGCCGAGATCCGGCGGGTGCCCTGGAAGGGGAGCTATCAGTGGCAGCTCGTCGATCTCGGGAGCGTCAACGGGACGTTCGTCCGCTGCACGAAGGCGATCCTGCACACCGAGGCGATCGTGATCCTCGGCGCCCGACGCTTCCGCCTCAGGAACCCCCTCGTCGCCCACCGCGGCACGGCCCGCTCGCCGGCGACGCAACTGATCGACGCCTCGCGGCTGCCGCAGACCGTCTGGCCCGTGCTCGCGGAGGCGGCTCAGCGGTCGCCGGGCATCGAGGTGCCGCTGAAGAGTGATTCGGTCTCGATCGGCCGGTCCGGGGGAGGCGCCGACATCGAGCTCGACGACCCGCTCGTGGCCGATCGCCACGCCCAACTGGAGCGGCAGCGGGACGGCAGCTGGCTGATCGTCGCCGAGACCACCCGCAACGGCGTCTGGATCTCGGCCACCGCGGTCACGCTCACCGCGCACTGCCACTTCCGGTGCGGCGAGCAACTCTTTCGCTTCGAGATCCCCTGAGCCGCCGCGGCCTCACGGCACGCGGGCGATCACGCAGGTGAGGTATTCCCCCTCGAGGCAGCTGACGCTCACGGGATGGTCGGCGGCGGCACCCCGACTCTCGAGAATCTGGATCGACCGCCCCGCGCGCTGGGCCACGCCGGAGAGCATCTGGTGGAAGTGGTCGCGGGTCACCGACCCGGAGCAGGAGCAGGTTACGAGAATGCCACCGGGCTCGAGCAGGCCGACGGCCACCCGGTTGATGCGGTGGTAGGCACGAAGGGCATCGTCGACCGCGGCACGGCTGCGGGCGAACTTGGGCGGGTCGAGCACGATCATCCCGAACCGCTCGCCCGCCGCGGCGAGCGCGTCGAGCTTCTCGAAGGCGTCGACCGCCTCGACGGTCACATTCGCCGCGCCATTGAGCCCGGCGTTGGCCCGCGCGAGCGCCGCCGCCTTCTCGCTGGTGTCGATGGCCAACACGCTCCGCGCCCCGCCCGACACGGCGCAGGCCACCGCGAAGCCGCCGGAGTAGCAGAACATGTCGAGCACGCGGCGGCCGCGGGCGTGGCGGGCGGCGGCCTGGCGGTTGTCGCGCTGGTCGAGGTAGTAGCCGGTCTTCTGCCCTTCGGCGAGATCGACCCCGAACTTCAGGCCGTGCTCCACCACGAAGATCGGACCGCTCGGGGCGGTTCCCCGGATCAGCCGGTCGGCAAGGGCGAGCCCCTCGAGCTTCGCCAGCCCCCGCTCGGCGCCCCGCAGGAGGATGCCCCGCGGCGCGACCTCCGCGTCGAGGGCGTCGCAGATCGTCTCGAGCCGCACGGCCATCGCCAAGGCCGTCACCTGCACGGCGAGATACTCACCGTAGCGATCGACGATCAGTCCGGAGAGATCGTCTCCCTCGCTGTTGACCAGCCGGGCCGCCCCGGTGCGGTCGTCGAGGCCGAGGCTCCGGCGGAGGGCCACGGCCGCCGCGATCCGCCCGCGCCAGAGGGCGTCGTCGAGCTTCGTCGCGGCATCGAAGGCGTAGAGCCGAACCCGGATCCGGCTCTGGGAGTTCCAGAGACCGCGGGCCACGAAGTGGCCGTCGTGCGTGGTCAAGTCGACCACGTCGCCGTCGGCAGGTCCCCCCTCGACCTTCGCCACGGCTGAATCGAGCACCCACGGGTGGCGGCCGAAGAAGGGGCGGGCCCGCTTCGGCTTGAGCACAACCGTCGCCGTCGGGAGGCCGGGGACCGCTGCATCGACCAGGGGGGAGACGTCGTTCATCCCCCAACTCTACCACCCTCGCCGGCGCGGAGCGTCAGGCGTGCACGACCTGCTTGGCGGGGCCCGGGGTGACGTGCGGGGCGGGCAGGGCGTCGCTGCCCGGGTCGGCGATCACCCGCCGCGCGGCCGCCTTCTTCCGCTCGATCCGCTGCACGCTCCACGCGAACACGGCACCCAGCGGCCCGGAAAGGAGGGCCGGCATGAGCACGAGGTTGCCCACCAGGGCGATCGTGAGCATCGCGAGCATCATGTGCCCGAATCGTTGCGTCGGCCCGAAGGGAGACAGCGAGAACACCGAGAGCCCGATGCCGATCACGCCCCAACTCTGGTACATGGCCCGGGCACAGCCCTTGTAGGCGAGCATCGTGGCCTGCTTGCGGTCGAGGCCGTCGGCGATGCCGCGACGGAACCAGAGCATGAAGTGCACGACGTCGTCGACGGTCACGCCGAGGGCCACGCTCGGGGCCATCACGGTACCGATGTCGATGAACACGTTGCCGGTGTGGAGCCACTTGGCCAGGGCGTTGCCCCAGCCCATGCTGCCGAACACCATGATCGCGGGGAAGGCCGCCGGCAGCAGCAGCACGAGGCCGGCCGACATCGCCCGGCAGAGCAGGATCATCACGACCACGATGATCGCGAAGTCGAACACGAACCCGATCTTGAGATTCTCGAGCAGCGAGTGCTGGGCCTTGTAGACCAGCGGCACGAGCCCGGTGTAGTCGACCGACACCCCCTTCACGCCATCGTCGTCGAGCCGGGCCAGGATGGGGTCGATCTTCCGCTGCAGATCGGCTTTGAAGAGGGCGTAGTCGACTTCCTTGATCGCGCTGACGCGGGCGCTGATCCGCCAGAGCTCCTGGTGGTGGCGGCTGCCGTCCGCGGCCGTGACCGTGGCGTCGCGGAGGTAGTCGCCGGCGAGGAAATCGTCGCGGTGCCGCATGAGGGCCTTGTTGAGCGTGCTGCGGGCGAGCCTGGCTCGCAGGCCTTCGCCGCCGCTCGCGTCGAGGCTGCGGCCGAAGGTGACGGTCGACAGCGAACTCCCCACCTCGTCGAGCCCGCCGATCTCCCGCTGGATCTCGTCGACGAGCTCCATCCGCTCGAGGAAGCTCAGCGGGCAGGCCTCGTCGATCCGCACGAGCAGTTCCATCGGCACCAGCGGGCCGAGGTGGCTCTCGAGCCAGGCGTAGTCGGTGCGGATCCGCGCGTTGCGGGAGAAGAGCCGCATCAGCTGCACGCTGCTCTCCACGTGGGTCATGCCGTAGCCCACGGCCGCCATCACGAGCAGGCACGCCGCGGTGGCCAGCGCGTGGTGGCGGGTGATCCACTGGCCGACGGCCCACCAGCGGCTCGACTCGACCGGCTTCCAGCCGGCGGCTTCCTCGTCGCCGGCGAGCTTGCCCACCTTCAGCTTCGGCGGGAACAGCTCGAGCGCCGCCGGCATGAAGGTCACGAGGATCACGAAGCTGACCACGACACCGGCCGCCGAGAAGATGCCGAACATGCGGATCGGCACCAGCTCGCTGACCGCCAGCGTGGCCAGGCCCACCGCCGTGGTGCCGGTGGCGAGCGAGAGCGGCAGGAGCGCGTGGTGCACGGCCCGGCCGGCGGCCCCCTCCTGCACGCCGGTCTCCGCGAGCTGGTCGCGGTAGTAGTTGGCGAGATGGATCGCGCCGCTCGTCGTGGCCACGTAGACCAGCGACGGCATCGTCAGCAGGATCGCGTCGACGGGGTAGCCCGAGTACCAGACCACCGCGAGGCTGGCGAACATGCTGTAGACGCCCGAGGCGATCACCATCGCCACCAGCGCCTTGCTCTTGAGGCTGAACCAGCTGACGATGAAACCCACGACCAGCGAGAGCCCGAAGAGGATCGTGACGCTCGTCTGGCCGGCCTTGTCGATCGAGACGTTGTCGACGGGCGGCCCCCCCATGTGGATCGCCGCCGCCGGGACGCCGCACTCCGCGGTGGCCACCTTGGAGATCTCGTCGATCGCACCATGCAGGTTGGCCCGGGCGACGTCGGCCAGGGTGAGCACCAGGCAGGTCTTGCGGGCTTCGAGGTCGTCGCCGGCCGAGCCGGGTTCGACGCCGGACGGCGGCGGGCCGATCAGGGCCCCCGTGAGCCGGGAGATCGCCTCCTCGCGGTCGAGGTTGAGCGGCTCCTGGCACATCCGCTCCACCGCCCGGGGACCGGTCTGGGCGGTCTTGAAATAGAGCGGCCGCTCGATCCGCGACGCCTCCTCAGGGGGCGGGAGGAGCTTCCGGGCCAGCATTTCCAGCCTGGGGTCGGCCATCGTGCAGCCTTCCCAGCTGACGAGGATGAACTCCTCGCCCTGGAAATTCTGCCTGAAAAACCGGTAGGTCTGGGTCTCGGGGTATTCGGCCGGGAGCCAGCCCTTCACGTCGTTGCGGTTATTCGACTTCGCCTTGATCGCCCCGACCACGACCATGGGCAGCAGGAACACCAGGATCGCCATGATCCCGACGCTGTGCCGCTGATAGAAGTTGGACCGGTGGTGGGACATCGAGGCCGTCCAGGGCGTTTTCGCAGGCTGTTCGCCGCATCCAAGCCGATCAACCCTACAGGTGCCGGGCAGGCCAGTCCATATCGCTCCGGCCTGCCAGGGGGCGTTTTTTCACCCCCGGGCTCGACGTAACTGGTTTTCAGGGAACAAGTTCCGTTCGCCCTACAAGTTCCGCAGGTGGAACAGGCCGACCCACCGGGGCGGGTCAGCCGGGCGGAGGGGCCGTTTCCGAGGCCGAAAAGCCGCAGTCCTTGTGGGAGCCGTCGCAAAAGGGCTTGGACCGACTCTGGCCGCACCGGCACAGGGCAACCACGGGCTTCCCAGCCGGCAGCGGAAACGCCCTCCCCTCGTGGTCGATCACCCGCAGGGCGATGTCGTCCGGCAGTTCGACCACCAGCGGGCCGTCGAGGCGGCAGCGGATCGTGGCGTGGCCCGGGATCGCCCGGGGGCTGTCA
>CAIKWU010000155.1 GCA_903831155.1 uncultured Planctomycetaceae bacterium
CAGCGGATCAAAGATGATGACGCCGGCGGCAGGCCTTCCTACCGAGTTCGGCCGCGTGAGGCCGAAGGTGACCGCATCGTCGAGGGCGTTCATCGCGAGATCGGCACCGCGGTCGAGCATCACGGCCTTGCCGGCCTCACTTTTGCCGGCAGGCACAAGCGCTACCACGCTCAAAGCCCCACGGCCAGAATCCCGATGGAGATCAGCACCTCCATGAGGGTGATTCCGCGGCGATTCGTGCTGGCGGAAGGGGTCATGGTGTCAACGGCCCCCTGTTGTCATGGCGGACTTGATGTCGGCCTGGGACGCTTCGACGGTTGTGGCGGACACGACGCACGGAGCCGACTTGGTTACGCCGGAGAGAAGGTCGATCGCGATCCATTCGGAATCGGCGTATTGCCAATTGGCGCCGATCGTGTCATCGGAGGAATCGGCTGGCAGCGGAACCACTTCGTCCTGCCCAGCGCGATCGACTCTGCCCACGAGCAGGAGGATCGACCCGTCAGGGGAACATCGATCGGCGCCCGCTGAAAACTGCCGAATCCGTCCTGCCGCGTCGAACATGAAATACATCACCGCAGGCAGTGACGGAAGATCCCTGTTGAGTCGCATCGTGCCCGCAAATGACCAGTAGACGTCGAGGCACCGACCGTCGCCGACCGAGACGGCGCCGCCGGCTGGTTGGGGGCCTCGCAGGATTTCGAAGGAGTGAGCCCCGGAAGCCGCCGGCCATGGGGTATTCATGGCGGTCTGGCCGGCGAGGGCATCAACATGCGCGTCGGTCGATGAACGGAGGGTGCAGGCTGTCGGGGTTCCGCTGGCAATCAAGTTGTACCAAGCCCCGCGACCGTCAAAGCGGATGAGATCGCCGGTGGTGCATGACACGAGGCCGCCTGTGGGAAAAGCGTCGGTGAAGGCGAGCGTCATACTCGGCGCCGTCAGAGTGACGGAAGCGGTCGGGGTGTCGCCCCTGTAGGCGTCGGGAATGACGGCCGGCACGAGATCGATCACCGCAGCCCTCATGCCAGTGCCGGTTTTGACGAGCCCGAATCCCGCTCCAGTCGGGTGGCCGAGGGCCTTCGCCTGCCTCTGGGCGACGAAGCTCGTGATCGTTCTCGTGGTCTCGCGGGTTCGGCGGCCTTCCGTGGTGGTGGCAAGGGTGGGCAACACCGTGACGGCCAACAAGCCGACGATCGCCACCACGACGAGCAGCTCGACGAGCGTCATGCCGGCACGGCGGGTGGTGAAACGATCGGCCATCGTCATCTCTTGGAGAAGTCGCGATTCGTGATGTTGTCGCGGGCTGCTTCCCTTGCAGCAACTGCTTCCGGAGTGTCTCCGGGTGGCAGGCTGCCCGCCCACGTCGAACCCGGGCGGGTCGAAAGCATGGTTCGACCTACGGGGCCAGTAACGAGCAGAGAAACCCATCCATCTGGGACGGCACTGACCGAACTCACCAGGCCATAGCCAGAGACAGATACGTTTGTCGCAGTCGGGTCGTTCAGAGACTCATCCGGACCAGGAGAGTAGATAAGCGGCTCGAGGCTCG
>CAIKWU010000156.1 GCA_903831155.1 uncultured Planctomycetaceae bacterium
GCACGGGCAGCCCCTCGCTGCGTTCGTGCCGGAAGAAGCAGAGGTGTTTTTGTGTCACATGGTAACCGTGTCATACGGATCACACTTGATCCTCGCGCTCGAGAGCGGGGAGAGTGAAAGCCGACCGGCCGTGAGGCCGCGGGCGGACCACGCTGGACACGGCGTCTTGGAGCGATTCGCCCCACGCCTCACGGCGTTGGGCTTTTACCGGTGACCGCGCGAGCATCACGTTTGACTCGTATCAGATGTCGAGGATGAACGTGGCTTCCCAGCCCGTCGCGGTCTGGTGCAGGTCGAACTCATGCTGTGTGACCGCCTTCACCTCGTGCGCGAGCACGTGCCGCGAGGGATCGTAGCGTTCGCCCCGCGCCGTGGCCCGCAGACCCGTTGAAGTGATCGTCACGTCGAACTCCGCGAGGAGCAGCCGACGGAGGTCGAAGGCGGCGAGCACTTCGGCGAGCCAGTCGAGCAGGAGCCACGCTGGATCGTTGCCGGCGATTGCGAACGACACTTCCTCGCGGGGCCTCACCTGCCCCGGGTCGCCCGCGATCACCTCCAGGATCGCCCTCCCCGCCTCAGCGAACAGGCTTGGCAACGAGGCAGTCTCGATGCGAACGCCGAGGTCGGCGGTGTGGTCGAAGATCTCGTGCATCGGCGCCGCGGCTCCAGCCTGGCTGATCAGGCCGTCGCGATTCTATGCGGCCGACAGCGTCGCCCGCCGTTTGGCTGGCTCGGGGCTGCCCGTGCCCCGGGAGCCGGCGTATGCCGCCAAACGCAGCCAGGATGGCGAAGTGCCGGCGGCATCCGAGTGAGCCGAGGCCACGATGGCCGAGGCGAGCGTCCGGCGACGGGGTACGGGCGGCCCCGAGCCTGGGGATGGCGTGGGCGCAATCTCAGCCGATGTCGAGCCAGCGGGGACGCGGGGCGTCGGCGTCGAGGCCGAGGATCGTGCGGAGTTCCGCGAGTTCCTCGTCCGTCAGCGGCACGAACACAACCGGATCCTGCACGAGCGCGGGCTCGACGAGATTCCAGCCGGTGATCGTGGTGCCCTGCATGATCGGCACCCGGCCGTAGCCATACATCATGTTGTCGACGTTCTCGAAGAAGTGGTGAAGCGCGACCGCCTTCGGCCGCGGTCGGCGGACGTAGTAAAGCTCGACCACGTCCTTCCAGAAGTGGGGCACGAACTGTGCGCCGAAATCGGCAAGGCCATAGCGATCGCGGTTGGTCCCGGCGATGCACACCGGCAGCGCGACGAGGGCGAGGCCGCGGTCGTGGCACCGGGCCTCGATGCAGCCGAGGAGGTTGATCGTGAAGTCGGCGCTGAAGCAGTCGTCGCACACGAGCACGAGGTCGCCGAGATCGACCTGCTTCCCGTCGCCGTGGCGGGCCGCGCCGTCGATCAGGGCGTCGGCCACCCGCTCGAAGCGGATGTGGTAGCTCTGGATCTCGGTCGGCATGCCGTGGCCGAGGACGACGACCGTGGCTGGGGGCGTGGCGGCCACGGCGTCGCGGACCGCGGCGAGGAAGGCGTCGGCCACGCTCTCGAGCGTCTCGCCGTCCTCGTCCTTCTTGAATACCTGCGTGGTGCCGCCGTAGGCCTCGGCGATCGTCGTCACCTCCCTGGGCCCGAGCCCCTTGTCGGGATCGAGCAGGCCGATCACGTGGCGGCCGGATCCGAGAACGGGCCGGCCGCGGGCCGCTGTTCTCACGCGGTCGATGAAGTCGGCCATCTTCGCGATCGCAGCGGTGCGGGCGTCGGGATCGAGGGCCGCAAGCCGGTCGGCATGCTGGAGCGCGAGGTGCTGCACCGCCGGTTCGATCTGTCGCCAGTGCTTCGCGTCACAGGGCCGCACGGCGAGGACCGCCGGTGAAACGTCTCGCTGAAATGCGGGCAGGTCGGCGGGAATCGCCGCGGTGCCAGCGAGCAGCAGGAGGCAGGCGAGTGGGTTCATGGCGTGGCCCCGGAAGTGTCGGCCTTGTAGACGGTCGTGCCTTCCTTGATCGTCTCGATCACCGCGATGGTCCTGATCGTGAGCGGGTCGACCTCGAGCGGATTCTTCTCGAGGATCACCAGGTCGGCGAGCTTGCCGGCCTCGAGCGTGCCCTTCGTCTTCTCCTCCTTGAGCTGGTAGGCGGCCATCGCCGTCACGGCCCGCAGCCCGTCGTAGGGCGAGATCCGCTCGTCGGGGCCGATCACCTGCCCGGAACCGCTGCGGCGATTGGTGCCGGCGTCGACGAGTTCGAGGATCCACGGCTGCGGCGAGACGGGCGCGTCGTGCGAGAAGGTGAACGGCAGGCCCGCCCGGAGGAACGTCCGCGCCGCCATGGCGCCGGCCGCCCGCTCCGATCCCCAGAGCTTCACCACGCTGTCGCCCCCCGGCACGATGCCCGACGGGAGAAAGCTGGGGATCGCCCCAAACTTTTTCATCTTCTCGATCTGGTCGGGCCGCAGCCACGAGCCGTGCACGAACACCGGCCGCGCGTCCCGCATGCCGTGCTTCTTGACCGCCTTGTCGATCGCGGCGAGGGCCTGGTCGGCGGCGGCGTCGCCGTTCATGTGGAGGTGGATCTGCATCTCGATGGGCCAGAAGCGGTCGAAGGCGGCGTCGACCACTTCATCGGGAATCTGGCGGAAGCCCGAGTAGCTGCCCGTCTTGCCCGGTGGATTCGTGGCATACGGCTTCGTGAACCAGGCGGTATCGAGGCTGCCGTCGAGCCAGAACTTGATGCCGCCGAGCCGCACGCGGTTGACATATCGCTGGTCGAGGTCGGCCCGAGCGGCGCGGAGTTTTTCCAGCGTGCCGTCGGCCTTGGGGTTGTAGGCGCTCGCCACGCCGTAGGCCGCCGTGAGCGTGTCGTCCACGGTCGAGTCCTTGGCGGCGATGTAGAGGTCAATTGGCAGCAGCTTCTTGTCGATTGCGTTGA
>CAIKWU010000157.1 GCA_903831155.1 uncultured Planctomycetaceae bacterium
CGGCTCGCGCAGCTCAACCGCGTGGCACTCGCGGCCGCGAGCCGGGATCATCACGCGCGGCCGGCCCACGCCGGCGAGCTGCTCGCGGCGGTCGATACCGCCGCGGCGGCGTCCCCGCGAGCTGCGGGCCGATTCCGACGCTGGGCCGCGGCAGCGGTGCTGCTCGTCGCGGCCATGGTCCTCCCCACGAACATCGCGATCAGGATGATGCCGGCTCTCAGCAACGCGGCGACCACACCGCCTCGCCGCGACCGACCGACCGTGGCGGAGGCGCCGGTGAAGCCGACGGCGGCACCGGTAGTCAACTTCATCACTGAGCCTCTGGGCGCGGCAGTGCTGATCGACGGCCGGCCGTGGCTCGACTCGAGCGGCGTCGCCTCCACGACCCCTGTCACCCTGCCCGTCCCCGCGGGCGGGCACCGGGTGACGTTCCAGCATCCCCAGCGCGGCACGCTCGACGCCGGCCGTGTGGACTTTGACGCGACTCGCGAAGTGGTCGCCCGCTGGCCGTAGGGCCGCGACGAGCCCAGCCGCCAACGGCTTCCAAACTCACAAGCCTTCGTCGGTGATCGATCCTAGGCCGGACGTCGGCGGGGAGGAATGCCAGACCGGCCAGTTGTCGGCCGCCCTACGCTCCCCGAGCACACTGCGGTCCACCTCGACCGAGGCCGGCCAGGCGGCGGTGATGTCCTGTGCGGCGTGATAGAAGTAGGAGCCGAAGTCCTTCGTCAGCCGCTGCCCGGGCCGGCGGGCCTCGGGACCGTCGGGCTTGAAGGCCCAGACTACGAGCAGAAAGTCGCTTGGCGCGACGCCGGTCACGTCGCTCTCCCGCCATGGCGCGAAGGAGCATTGCATCAGGGGCGGGCGATTACGGGCCGCCGTCGCGTTGCCCGCCGCCGTCATCGGCTGCCGAAGATCAAGGGCCTCGAACAACGGTCTCTCCTCCATGAAGGGCAGGATCTCCCGAGCCCAGCCGCCCGGAAACGTCGGGGTCGGGGCTGGCGGCAGCGCGCGGGCGGCCTCCATGTACATGCCGAGGGCCAGCGAGAGCTGCCGCTTGTGGTCGCCACATTCGGCCCGCTTCATCCCGGCCCGCACCGACTGGATCGCGGGAAACAGCAGCGTGATCATGGTGGCGATGATCGCCAGGCACACGAGTAGTTCGACGAGCGATGCCCCGCGTCGCCATGATTGCAGTCGTGCGGTGAGGTCCACGAGATTCGTCACCCCGAGTATGCCTTCGTGATGAGCATGGCCAGCATGGCCGACTCTGCTTTTTCACAGGTTGAAAACCTGTGCTACTCGGGGCAAAACCTGTGCTCCTTCAGGTGGACGGAACTGGTCCTGCACAGGTTGACAACCTGTGCTACTTCAGGCGACCGCCTCGGCACCGGCCTGCAGCCGCGCCGCCGGCACCGGGAACTGCTCGGCGAGCTCGGCCACCTCGCGGCGGGTTGTCTCCACCACGCCGGCGTCGTCGGTGTGCTTGAGCGCCCGCAGAATCCACTGGGCGATCCGCTTCATCTCGTCGCCCCCCATGCCGCGGGTCGTGAGCGCCGGCGTGCCGAGCCGGATGCCCGAGGGATCC
>CAIKWU010000158.1 GCA_903831155.1 uncultured Planctomycetaceae bacterium
AGGCCAAGGCCGTCCGCAAGCTGCAGGCTCCGGCCCGCAGCGAGGAACTCTCGGGCTTCATCGACTGAATACACGCGAAACATCGGCCTCCTGCCGATTTTTGCTTGATACACGCCCGCCGGGGCATCCATGCCCCCGGCGGGCTGTTTCATTGGCCCGCCTTCCAGGCGGAGCCGCGAGGATTCCGACTCTTTCGACATCGGATGATCGGCGCGAGCAGTCGCCACCCGCCTCTCGCGCGACGTGGCAGGTGGCCGGGGACGCGCGCCTGAGCCGGTGAGATTTGTGCCACGCTGAGGCCGCCTGCTTCAGCACTTGAAGAAAACTCACAAATCCCGCCGGCGATGAGCACGTTCCCGGCCACCTGACCCTCCCGTTTGAGCCCCGAGCCAGCGCAACGCTCGTCCAGCGTGGTGCTATGATCCGCCGCGACAGCCCTTCGCGTTCCAGGAGTCCTCTCATGCGCCGCCTCGTCCTCGCCCTGCTCGCCTGCTCCGCCCTCCCCTGCCTCGCCGCCGAGCCGGCCGCGTTCCCACGCACCACGATCGACCTCGGCTGCGTCGTCAGCGACCTCGACGCGAGCGTCCGCTTCTACACCGAGGGCATCGGCTTCCGCGAACTGCAGGGCTTCTCGGTCGAGCCGCCGCTCGCCACCGACGCCGGGCTCACCGACGCGAAGCCGCTCGATATCCGCGTGCTCACCCTCGGCGATGGCGAGTCGGCCACGAAACTCAAGCTCATGCACGTGGCGGGCACCGAGCCCCGCAAGGGCGACAACGAGTTCATCCACTCGCACACCGGCTTCCGCTACCTGACGATCGTGGTGGCCGACACCGACGCGGCTCTCGCCCGGCTCTCGAAACTCGGCGTGAAGCCGATCGCGAAGTCACCCATCGCCCTGCCCGACCATCTCGGCAAGGGCCTCTTCCTGACCTGCGTCCGCGACCCCGACGGCAATCTCGTGGAGCTGATCGGGCCGCGGGCGAGCCGCTGATTACCGCGGCGTGATCTTCCCGTTCCGCTCGAGCCACGCGACCACCTCGGCGGCGAGCTCGTCGGGCCGCTTGGCTGCGGAATCGACCACCAGTTCCGGAGCGGATGGCTCCTCGTAGGGGTCGTCGATCCCGGTGAAGCCCTTGATCTCGCCGGCCCGGGCCTTCTTGTAGAGCCCCTTCGGATCGCGGCCCTCACAGACCTCCAGCGGCGCCTTCACGTACACCTCCACGAAGTCACCGGGGCCGAGCAGCCGCCGAACGGCGTCGCGGTCACGGCGATAGGGGCTGATGAAGGCGGTGAGCGCGATGATGCCGGCCTGGGCGAAGAGGTCGGCCACCGAACCGATCCGGCGGATGTTCTCCTCACGATCGGCGGCCCCGAAGCCGAGGCCGAAGCGGGTGGCGAAGTCCTTGCCGTGCCGCTCCTCGAGCATCGCGGGCGACGCGGAGAGCCCGTGGCGGACGTTGTCGCCGTCGAGCACGAACGTGCGGCAGCCCCGCTCATGAAGCATGCGATCGACCGCGTTGGCCAGCGTGCTCTTGCCGCAGCCGGAGAGGCCCGTGAACCAGAGCACGCAGCCCTTGTGGCCGGCGGCGCGTTCACGATCTCCGCGGCTCACCGCGTGCTGATGCCAGCGGACATCGACCACCTCGCCACCCGGTTTCCCATCAGTCATTCCGTCGCTCCTCCGCTTGCGATCATCGGGCATTCACCAGGCATCGAGCCGCACCACGCAGTCGATCCGCTCGGGTTCGCCATCGGCCGTGCCGCCCGGCCGTGCCACCACCACCCGCACGGCCTGCCCGGCCGCGTGCCCGTCGAGCCGCCGGGTCAGGTCATCGAAGTTCTCGACGGCAGCGCCCTCGATCGAGAGGACGACGTCGCCGCTCCGCAGGCCGGCCTGATCGGCGGCGGAGCCGGGCTCCACGGTCCGGATCTCGCACGGCCCCGACAGGGCCGTCGACGTGACCCCGAGCCGGCCTCCCCTGCGGACATCGATGCGGGCATCGGGCAGGCGGGCTGCGAGCACGCGGGCCTCGTCAGGGCCGGCGCCGGTGCCATAGAGGTCGATTCTCCGGACTCCCTCCAGGCCGCCGAGCACGTCGATCACGCCGGCATCGACCGGCACGCCACGAACCCCCACGCCGACGAGCCCGCGGAGCCGGGCCAGTGCCCGGAAGTCATCCGGCTCCCCCTGCCAGGACGCATCGAACTCGACCTCGAGGCCCCCGCCATCGACGGCCTGCCGCTCCCTGATAATCGCGCCGAGCGACTCGAGTTTGCCGCGGGCAGCTTCGGTGACCGCGAGCATGTGGAAAGCCAACGCATCGGCGGCGAGCGGCCCGACGTACCCCTCGGCAGCGGCGGCGAGCGACCGGAGGCAGGCCTCGGCCTCGGCGGCGACCACGGGATCCTCGGCGTCGAGCATCGCCGAGACGATCTCCACGCCACGGGTCGCGACCTCCGTGTCACCGGACTGAATGGCGCTCGCCAGCGGCGCAAGGGCCGCCGAACCGGCCGCAACGAGGCTGCGGGCCGCCGCCTCCCGGCGGGCGTACTGGGGTGCTGACAGGTGGCCGATCCACGCGTCGATGCCGTCGGCACCGGCCGCCGTGACGGCAGCCCCGCCCAGAAGGACGACCGCCGCGATCACGCGGGTCCGGGGCGATGCGGTGGGACTGCCAGCCATGAATCCTCCGGTCGTGACGAATATAGCAACCGCGGGACGGCCACCGTCGCGGGGGTAGGATTGAGTCGTTCCGGAACACCGCCATGACGCTCCCCATCACGCCACCACCGCGTCCCTGTCCGCCGCCGCCCGCGTCGCGCGAGGAGATGGCGGCTCGTGGCTGGGACTCGGTCGACGTGGTGCTCGTCAGCGGCGACGCCTACGTCGACCACCCGAGCTTCGCCAACGGCCTGATCGCGCGGCTCCTGGAGGCGGCCGGCTTCCGCGTGGCGGTGCTCGCCCAGCCCGACTGGGCCACCTGCGAGCCCTGGCGGCAGTTCGGCCGGCCGCGGCTCTTCTTCGGCGTGTCGGCCGGCAACATGGACACGATGATCAACCACTACACCGCCAACCGGAAGGTGCGGAACGACGACGCCTACTCGCCGAACGGTGAGATCGGCCGCCGCCCCGACCGGGCGACGCTCGCCTACTGCCAGCGGTCACGCGAGGCGTTTCCCGGCGTGCCGGTGGTGGCGGGGGGCGTGGAGGCGAGCCTGCGACGCATCGCCCACTACGACTACTGGAGCGACACCGTCCGCCGATCGATCCTCCTCGACTCGAAGGCCGACCTCGTGGTGTTCGGCATGGGCGAGAGAACGGTCCTGGAGGTCGCCCGTGGCCTCGACGCCGGCAGGTCCGTCAAGGAGCTCCGCAGCCTCCGCGGAGTGGCCTACCGTCTCGGCGCCAGCGAGCCGCCGCCGAGCGGCGACGACACGCTCGAGCTTCCACCCTACGAGGCCGTCTCGACCGACCCGCTCGCCTTCTGCGAGATGACGCGGATCTCGCACCTCGAAACGAATCCCCACAACGCGCGGCGGCTCGTGCAGCGGCATGGCCGCGAGGCGGTGGTGATCAATCCGCCCGCCCTGCCGCTCGAACAGGTCGAGATGGACCAGGTCTACGGCCTTCCCTTCACCCGCCGGCCGCACCCGTCGTATGGCGCCGCGCGGATTCCGGCCTTCGAGGTGGTGGAGAACAGCGTGCAGATCATGCGGGGCTGCTTCGGCGGCTGCACGTTCTGCTCGATCACGGCCCACGAGGGGCGGATCATCCAGAGCCGCTCGCAGGAATCGGTGATCACGGAGATCAAGCTGCTCGCCTCCCAGCCGGGCTTCAAGGGAACGGTCTCGGACATCGGCGGGCCGACGGCCAACATGTATCAGATGCGGTGCACGCGGCCGGAGGTGGAGGCCAAGTGCCGCCGGCTGTCGTGCGTGCATCCGACCGTCTGCAAGCTCCTCGGCACCGACCACGGGCCGCTCAAGAGCCTCATGCGGGAGGCCCGCACGGTCGAGGGCGTGAAGCGGGTGCTCGTGGCCAGCGGGGTGCGGATGGATCTCGCCCGCCGCGATCCCGAGTATCTCGAGGAGCTCGCGGCCCATCACGTGGGCGGCCACCTCAAGGTGGCGCCGGAGCACACCGATCCCGAGGTGCTCGACCTGATGAAGAAGCCGTCGGCCGACGACTACGTCGAGTTCGACAAGGCCTTCCAGGCCGCCAGCCGCCGCGTCGGCAAGAAGCAGTACACGGTTCCCTACTTCATCGCCAGCCATCCGGGCAGCGGCATCGAGCAGATGATCGACCTGGCGGTGTTCCTCAAGCGCAACAGCTACAAGCCCGACCAGGTGCAGGACTTCATCCCCAGCCCCTTCGACATCGCCGCCTGCATGTACCACACCGGCCTCGACCCGATGACGCGGAAGCCGGTGACGGTCACGAAGGCCCTCCGCGACCGGCGGATGCAGCGGGCGCTGCTGCAGTTCTTCAAGCCGGAGAACTACTTCGAGGTCCGCCGGGCGCTCGAGCAGGCCGGACGCCACGACCTGATCGGCTCGGGCTGCGACTGCCTGATCCCCGCACGGCCGCCGAAGGAGGCCCTCGATCGCAAGCGGAGCGAAGCAACGCGGGCGTTCACCGAGCGGACCTCGGGCGACCACATTCGAGGCGGCCCCGCCACGGGCCGCGAGGGGCGAGGCGGCCCCGCCGGAGGCAGCGAGGGACGCGGCAGCGCCACCGGAGGCAGCGAGGGACGCGGCGGCCCCGGGGGCGGAAAGACTCCGCGGAAGCAGGGTCGCCACCGCAAGAGCGTCGGCTACCGACCCAAACGGCCGGGCCAAGCCGGGGAATGATCAAGTATCTCGGCTCCAAGCGGCGGCTGCTCGACCGAATCGGCGACACCGTCGAACGGGTCGCCGGCGGGCCGACCGTGCTCGACCTCTTCAGCGGCACATCACGGGTGGGCCACGCGCTGAAGCAGCGCGGCTTCCGCGTGATCGCCAACGACCACAACGCCTACGCCCATGCCCTGGCCCGCTGCTACGTCGAGGCCGACCGCGAGACGATGGAGCACGAGGCGCGGCTCCTGATCGACGAGTTCAACCGGCTGGCGGGCCGACCCGGGTATTTCACGGAGACCTTCTGCGAGCGGTCGCGGTTCTTCCAGCCGAGAAACGGGGCCAGGATCGACGCCATCCGCGAGGCGATCGCGGCGAAGGGACTTCCTCCCGATCTCGAGGCGGTGCTGCTCGTGTCGCTGATGGAGGCGGCCGACCGGGTCGACTCCACGACCGGCGTGCAGATGGCCTACCTCAAGCACTGGGCGCCGCGGGCCCACAACGACCTCGAACTCCGGCTGCCCGACCTGCTTCCCCGGCCGGCCGCGGGCCGCTGCGAGGCCCACTGCCTCGACGCACCGGAGGCGGCCCGTCGCTTCGCCGCCGACATCGCCTATGTCGATCCGCCGTACAACCAGCATTCCTACCTCGGCAACTACCACGTCTGGGAGACGCTCGTCCGCTGGGACAAGCCGGAGGTGTATGGCGTGGCCTGCAAGCGGATCGACTGCCGCGAGCGGCGGAGCGAGTTCAACTCGCGTCCACGGTTCGCGGCCGCGATGCGGGGCCTGCTCGAGGCGATCCGTGCGCCGGTGATCGTCGTCTCGTTCAGCAACGAGGGCTGGCTCGACCGGGACGCGATGGAGAGCATGCTGGCGGGGCTCCATGGCGGCCGAACGCAGGTCACCACGATCGCCGTCGACCACCCCCGTTACGTGGGCGCCCAGATCGGCATCCACAACCCGCGGGGCGAGAAGGTGGGCACGGTGAGCCACCTGCGGAACACCGAGTATCTCTTCGTCGCGGCCGACCGGCCCGGGGCCGACGCCGGGCCGGCCGCGTCACGAACCACCACCCCGGCCGACGCGTAGAACGATCCGTCCCCAGCCTCCGGGAGAGCCCTGCCATGCACTTCGTCCGCCCGTCCATCATCGCCGCCGTCGCGTGCGCCATCCTGCTTGCCGCCGGTGGCTCCGCCGAGGCTCGCAACCCGCCGAATCCCTACTCGAGCTTCAACCTCTCGGGCATCAACTACGGCTCGATGCAGTGGGAGCGGGCACAGCGTCAGGGCAAGCGGGTCTGGCCCTACTACAACACGCCCTCCCGCGGCACGTCCCGCGGAACCCTCGTCGGCGTGGGTGGCGTCGGGGCCGGTGGCTACGGCGGCGGCACGGTTCGTACCGCCAACCGCCGCTGGCGGCGGTAGGTCGCGGGAGCGGCGGGGCAGCCCGCATCACTCACGCGATTGCGGCTTCCAGAGGCCTGAACTCAGCGAAGGGCTGCCGGTGCTCCGAGAGCCGGCGGCATCCGAGTGAGCCGAGGCCTGGAGGGCCGAGGGAAACGTCCGGCTACAGGGCACCGGCGGCCCTGAGCCACCCGAACGCCCCACGCCGTACCCGTCACGCCTTCGGCGGATCGTCCTGGTACATGCGGTATTTCTTGGTCACGACCGCACCGCCCCGCTCGAGCGTCCGCCGCGAGAGATAGTTGCTCTCAAGCACCCAGGAGAACTCGACCTCCTGGAGCCCCCACTTGATGAACTGCTCGTACAGCCCGCTCATCAACACCAGGCCGATGCCCCACGCCTGATACTCCGGGATCACGTTGGTGCTGATCGCCCGCAGCCGCTTGATCCCCTTCTTGTTCCAGAGGAGCTTCATGAAGCCGAAGGGGAACAGCTTGCCGTTGATCGCCTTGATCCGCGGGTTGTAGTCGAGCAGGCAGAAGACCGCCCCCACGGGCTTCCCGGCCACCTCGGCCACGATCGCGAGTTTCGGCTCGATGAGATACCGGAGGCTCGCCGCCATGTGATCGACCTCGCCCGGCGTCAGCGGGACGAAGCCCCAGGTGCCGCCGAGGCTTTCGTTGTAGATGTGCAGAAACATCCGCACCTCCTCAGCGAACCGGCCCTTGTCGAGTGGCCGCAGGGTGACGCCGAACCGCTCCTTCACGCCCTCGATCATCGTGGCCAGCTTGGGATCGATGCCGTCGAGCATCGAGGCCTGTCCCCAGAAGGCGAACATGTCCTCGACCTTGCCGAAGCCCGCGTCCTCCACGAGCTGGGCATACCATGGCCGGTTGTGCGTCATCATGAAGAAGGGAGGCGTGTCGAAGCCCTCGATCAGGAGGCCGCACTCGTAGTTGAGCGTGGGGTTGGCCGGGCCGCGGATGCAGGTCATGCCCTGGGCGTGCAGCCAGTCGCCCGCCGCCTGGAAGAGGGCCCGCGAGGCGGCGGTGTCGTCGTCGCATTCGAAGAAGCCGAAGAACCCCCGCTGTTCCTTGTAGCGGTCGATGTGGCCGGCGTTGACGATCGCCGTGATCCGGCCCACGTCGCGGCCGCCCCGGGTGGCCAGGAAGGAGCGGCTCTTCGAACGCTCGTAGAACGGGTGTTTGCGGAACCCGAGGAGCTCCTCCTGCGGCATGATCAGGGGGGGCATCCAGCAGGGATCGTCCGCGTAGATCCGCCAGGGCAGGCGGATGAACCGCTTCTGCTGGCCCCTCGTCTCGACCGGCTGGATGGCGATGTCGGCCACGAAAACCTCCTTGGGGAGGCCGCATCTTCGGGCCGCATGCATGCGGCCGTCAATCACGGCGGCGGCCGGATTCCCGGTGACGATACAATCCCGGTCCCGACCGCGCGTTATTCGGAATGCCGCCCATGCCGCACATCCTCCTCGTCGAGGACGAGCAGCACCTCGCCTTCGGCATCAAGTTCAACCTCGAGGCCGAGGGGTATACGGTGACCGTGGCCGGCGACGGTCCCTCCGCGCTCGAGCTCGTGTCCACGGCGGTGCCGCCGGTCGACCTCGTGGTGCTCGACCTGATGCTCCCCGGCATGAGCGGCTACGCCGTCTGCGAGACGATCCGCGACCGCGGCGACACGCTCCCGGTGGTCATGCTCACGGCGCGGACGCTCGTGGAGGACCGGATCCGGGGCTTCGACTCCGGGGCCGATGTCTACCTCCAGAAGCCCTTCGACCTCGAGGAGCTGCTCTCGGTGATCCGCAGCCTGCTCTCCCGCCGCAGCCGCGACGACCGCACCGCGGAGCCGGCCGAGGCGGCCCCGACGGCGTCCGTGCGGTTCGGCTCGGCCGAGGTCAACTTCGACACCTGGGAGGTCACCTCCCGCGGCGAGCCTGTGAAGCTCACGACGCTCGAGATGAAACTGCTCAAGTATCTCGTGCAGCACGAGGGCAAGGTGCTCAGCCGGGAGGAGTTGCTCACGAAGGTCTGGGGCATGAACCGGCCGCCGGCGACTCGGACGGTCGATACCTTCATGCTCAACCTGCGGAAGACGTTCGAGGACGATCCGTCGCGGCCCGTCCACTTCCTGTCCGTCCGCGGCACGGGCTACCGGTTCGTCAGCGGCCCAGCAGCGCCGCCGCGGCCATCCCCGGATCAGGCTCTCTGAGCAGCGACTCGCCCACCAGCATGGCGGCGATGCCCGCCGCCTCGAGCCGCTCGACGTCGGCCCGGGTCTTGATCCCGCTCTCGGCCACGAGCAGCACCTCGTCGGACACCCGCTCGCGGAGGCGGAGCACCGTGTTCAAGTCGGTGGTCATCGTCTTGAGATCCCGGTTGTTGATGCCGACGAGCGTGGCCCCGAGATCGAGCACACGGGGGAGGTTCTCCTCGTCGTGGAGTTCCACGAGCGGCGTCATGCCGAGGTCGAGAATCTCCCGGTAGAGGCTCCGCAGCAGGCAGTCGTCGAGGCACTCGGCGATCAGGAGCACCGCGTCGGCCCCGTGGGCCCGGGCCTCGAGCACCTGGTAGCGATCGATCACGAACTCCTTGCGGAGCACCGGCAGCGGCACGGCGATCCGAGCACTCTCGAGATCGACGAGGCTTCCGCCGAAGCCGATCGCGTCGGTGAGGATCGAGAGGCAGCTCGCGCCGGCGGCGGCATAGCCCTGGACCACCTCCTCGATCGTGGCCCCCGGGCGGATCTCGCCGGCCGACGGGCTCTTCCGCTTGAACTCGGCGATCAGCCTGATCGGCCCTGGTGCGGCGAGCGCGGCGAAGAAGTCCCGCGGAGCGGGCGCGACGGCGAGCCGTCCCTCGAGGGCGGCGGTGGGCACCCGCTCCCGGGCGAGGGCCACCTCGGCCTTCTTCCGCGTCACGATCTGGTCGAGGATGTCGGGCATGGCGAGCTTGGCTCGGGAGAACCTCGAGGTCCGCGAGAAACAGTGCGACGGAGGTCGTGGGACAAGGGAGTCTACCCGCCCCGCCGACGTGCTTCACCGTGGCGGCTTCACCGGGCGGCCGTCGTCGATCGCGATCAGGTAGGCCAGCGTGACCTCGTCGATGCCGTCGTCGAGAAACTCCACGCGGCCGTCGGCCCAGAGCGACTGCACGCCCCCCGGATGCGTGCTCCGCGGGGCGCTCGACAGGTAGCGCCAGACGTCGTCCTCCTCCCATTCGGCGCACGGCATGCCGCGGGCAGCCACCGAGTCCTGCACCACCTCTGGACACGCGTAGAGCACGTCGACGTTCACGGCGGGGCTGCGGATGTTCGGCCGTTGCGTGTGGCCGAGGCTCATCGGGAAGTGCCGAAACGGGGGCGCGTCGGGATAGGGGTGCATGTCGAAGGCGAGCACGCTCGCGGCATTCCAGCCGACTGCCCAGGCGCCGCGGGCATCCCATTCCTCAGGGCCGCCGTTCACCTCCGACGCCACGAGCGTGCCCTGCGCTCCGTCGCGGAGATCGCCCAGCCTCGGCCGCGGCCGCCAGCCGAGCGCCGCCGGAAAGCGATGCTGAAACTCCACGT
This sequence comes from uncultured Planctomycetaceae bacterium, assembly GCA_903831155.1. Lineage (GTDB taxonomy): Bacteria > Planctomycetota > Planctomycetia > Pirellulales > UBA1268 > QWPN01. The sequence goes on from CAIKWU010000158.1 coordinate 9,827, forward strand.
GATACGGACTCGCCCAGGCGGCGTAGCTGCCCTTGGCGCACGGGCGGCCCTTGGTGAGCGTCTCGTGGCGAAACGGTGGGCCACCGGCATCGCCGGGGCAGGCGAACACGGCGGGCCGATCCGACTCTGGACCGGGCGCGCCTGCCTTCGGCCCGGGATCGAAGAGGCTGCGGCCGAGGTCGAACCGATCGAACCTCGCCTGCTCCTCGACAAACGGCAGGATCTGCACGAGCCAGGAGTGCGACGTGCCCGACCGCGGATCGAAGTCGCCCCGCCGCGCGACGGTGCCCGAGGCGACCGTGGTGGGGAGCAGCCGCCGCGCCTCGTGATGCGCGAGCACGGCGAGGCCGAGCTGCCTGAGGTTCGCACCGCACGCGACCCGGCGGGCCGACTCCCGCGCCGACTGCACGGCCGGGAGCAGCAGGCCGATCAGCGCCCCGATGATCGCCACGACCACCAGGACCTCGACGAGCGTGAAGCCGCGTCTGCCGCTGCCTGTCATCGTTGGCACCGCACCCCGGGGGCGATCGCACGGCCGGACGCCGTGGAGATCGACACGCTCAGTGTAGCGGCCGGTGCCATGGGGCCAGGATGGCCCGGCAGGCGCACGGACCGCGTCGCACGATGCGACGCCCATGCAACTTCAAGCCTGCCGGGGCCAGGATGGCCCGGCAGGCGCACGGACCGCGTCGCACGATGCGACGCCCATCCAACTTCGAGCCTGCCGGGGCCAGGATGGCCCGGCAGGCGTATATTCAATGCCGGAAGTGCCGCCGCGACGTGAACACCATCGGGATGCCGGCCGCATCGGCCGCGGCGATCACCTCGGGATCCCGCTTCGAGCCTCCGGGCTGCACGATCGCCGCGATTCCGGCCTTCGCGATCAGTTCGATCGAGTCGGGAAACGGGAAGAACGCATCGGAGGCGAGCACGCCCCCCTTCGCCCGCTCGCCGGCCTTCTCCAGGGCGATCCGCACCGCATCGACGCGGCTCGTCTGGCCGATGCCGGCGCCGGCAAGGCTCGTGCCCCGGCACACGGCGATGGCATTGCTCGTGAGCCGACGGACGAGCGTGAAGGCGAAGTCGAGATCCTGCGTGAGGCCTGGCGCTGGCGTGGCCTTCGTCACCAGCCGCCAGGTCGCCGGATCGTCGCACTCGTCGTCGGGCCGCTGGGCGAGAAGAGCCCCAGCCACGCTCCGCAGCTCGAGGCCGGCAGTCGCCTCCCACGGGTCGCCAGCCGGCACTTCCACCAGCCGCACGCTCCCCTTCCACGTGGGCCGGGTGGTGAGCAACTCCACGGCCTCCTTCGCGAAGGCGGGTGCCGCCACCACCTCCACGAACAGCCCCGGCGCGCAGAGCAGCTCGGCCGACTCGCGATCGAAGAGCCGGTTCACGGCCACGATGGAGCCGAAGGCGCTCGTGGGATCGGCCGCCATCGCCGCGGCCAGGGCGCCGGCCACGGTGCCGTCCGACGCCGCGCCGCAGGGGTTCGTGTGCTTCACGACCACCGCCGCCGGATCCTGAATCAGGCCCGCCAGCCGCGTGGCCGCGTCGAGATCGAGCAGGTTGTTGTAGGAGAGCTCCTTGCCGCAGAGCTGCTTCAGGCCCGCCAGGCCGAGGTGCGTGCCGGCCGGCGCATACATCGCCGCCGACTGGTGCGGGTTCTCACCGTACCGCAGCGGCAGTCGACGTTCGAGCTCGAACGTCACCCGCGCCGGCAGGGGCGGCTCCCCGCTGGGATCGGAGGGCGGCGCGGCGAGCGGCGCCTCGGCCACGAGGCCGGCGTGCCGGGCCATCCAGCGGGCGATCACGGCGTCGTAGTTCGCGGTGTGCTCGAACGCCGCCGCGGCCAGCCGCCGCCGCTCGTGGAGCGTGGTGCCGCCGCGGGCGATCGCCGCGATGAACGCGTCGTACTGGGCCGGGCTCGTCACCACGCTCGTGAAGGCGTGATTCTTCGCCGCCGCCCGCACGAGGCTCGGGCCGCCGATGTCGATCAGCTCGATCGCCTGGGCGGGGGTGCAGTCGGGCTTGGCGATCACGCTCTGGAAGTCGTAAAGGTTGACGATCACCGCATCGAATCGCTCGATCGCATGCTCATCCAGCACGGCGAGATCGTCGGGCCGGTCGCCCCTTGCGAGAATGCCGGCGAAGATGCTGGGGTGGAGGGTCTTCACGCGGCCGTCGAGCACCTCGGGAAACCCGGTGATCGCGGAGACGTCCTCCACGGACACGCCCAGTTTTGCGAGTGCCGTGGCGGTGCCGCCGGTGCTGGCCACGGACACTCCTCCGGCCTTGAGTGCGGCGGCGAGCCGGTCGAGCCCGGCCTTGTCGAACACGCTCACGAGAACGCGGCGGATGGGAACGACGTCGACGGCGGGCGTCGTGGGGGCGAAATGGCTGGTGTGCATGGCCCGATTAGACCAGCGGAGCGGCCCCTGAGAAGACGGGATCATGCTGCCGGGAGTTCGACCTCGAACACCGTTCCCGGCGGCGGCTGGCGACCGCGGACGCCCACCTTGCCCCGCATCTGCCGCACGAGCGACTTCACGAGGAACAGCCCCAGCCCCGTGCCGGGCGTCGATCGCTCCAGCTCGCTGCCGAGGCGGACGAACCGCCGGAAGATCAACGGTCGCATCGGGGCCGGGATGCCCGGGCCGTTGTCGGCCACCTCGATCCGCACCCGTCCGGTGTTGGTGCGGCCGAGCGTGACCGTGACCTTGGGCTCGGGCAGCGAATACTTCACCGCATTGTCGAGGAGGTTGCGGAGCACGATCTCCACGTCGGCGGAGCGGCCGGCCACCAGCAGCGGCACGTTTGGCGCGGCCTGCACGGCGATCACGTCGGCGGGCATCCCATGCCGGTGGGTCACGGCCGCACGCACGCCCTCGAGCAGGGCCTCGACGTCGGCCACGTCGTCGCCGGCCTGCGGCCGCCGCTGGAGCGTCTTGGCCGCATCGAGCAGATGGTCGATGAGCGTGTCGAGACGCTCCACGTCCTGGAGCATGATTCGGTGGAAGTCGGCCTGCTGCTCCACGGGCACGCTTCGCCGCGTGAGGGTCTGCAGGGAGAGCTTGAGCGAGGCGAGCGGGCTCTTGAGCTCGTGGGTCACGCTGTCGATGAAGTTGCTCTGCCGCTGCGACAGCGCGATCGCCTTGACGGTGAGCGCGAGATACACGATCACGCCCGCCAGCACGACCGCGAGCAGGGCCACGCCCACGCCGAGGGTGGCCCAGTAGAAGGCGGCGTTTCGCGAACCGAGCGCGGCTGCGATGCTCACGAGCACCCAGCCCACGGTCAGCGCGATGAGCGCCGCGATCAGCACGACCCCGAGGAGGATCGGCCAGCCGAGCGAGCGACGTGGTTCCATGGGTGCCTTTCGGGAAGCGGCGCCCATCGACGCCACGGCTGCCGTATGCTGGGGTCCGCCATCATGACCGCCCAGCCCGCCGACCGCGAACCGCCCGACCTCCGCCCCGCGAGCCCCCGCTCACGGCCGCCGCTCGAGGTGTCCGCGGGAGCCGTCCGGGCGGTGTTTTCGTGGGCGGGCGACCGCTGGCGGCACGCGATCCTGATCGACGGCATGCCGTGGGCAGAGTCGCAGGAGGGCCGCCCGGACGCCGGCGACGCCGCCTGGCCCAGCTCGCCGCCGCTGGTGGAGCTCTCCCCTGCCTCCACTCCGCGCGGCGAAGCGATTCTCGGAGTCGGGCTGGCGGGAAGGTCGCACTTCTCGGCGAGCATCTCGCCCCACCCCGACCAGCCGGACACGCTCCTCTTCGAGATCGCGTGTCGGATCAGGGAGCAGCCCGGATGGCTGGGCTCGACCTACGATTCGGCTGGCGAACGGCTGCGGGTGACCGCGCCGACGACGACCGGGGAGTTCCCGGCCACGGTTCGCTGGACCTACGCGGTGGGCCGGGAAGGCGTGCGGCCCTGGCCGCCGGCCACCGTGGCCAAGGGCGGGTGACGGCCCCCGACGGCCGCATCTTGCGATCCCCCGGGCCATCGATCACATTCATGGCGACGCCCCTGCCCCTCCGTTCCGGGCCATACCTCCATGTTCGACGTCATCGAGCGACTGAAGTCCGAGTGGACCGACAAGTACGTGGTCGTCGACTCACCGGCCCCGGAACTCGCCCGGTTCGCGCGGTCGACGGGCCAGGTGAAGACCGTGAACATGAACGGCCGGTGCCTCGTCGAGTTCGACCAGTACAACAACATCGCCTGGTACGACATCGACCCGGCCTTCCTGAAGATCGTTCCCAAGCCGCTGCCGAAGCCGGCCGAGGAGAAGGCCAAGCCGTCCAAGCCGGCCGCCAAGGCGGCGCCCGCGGCGGAGACGGCGAAGCCTGCCGCCAAGAAGTCGTCCACGGCCGACATCCTCGCCGCCGCGCGGGGCAAGGCAGCGGCGGCGAAGCCGGCCGGGGAGGCGAAGCCCGCTGCCGGCGGCAAACCGTCGACCGCCGACATCCTCGCCCGGGCACGGGGAGCCAAGGCCGCCGCACCGGCAGCAGCCGAGCCCCCCGCCGCCGAGCCAGCGGCCGAGGTCGCCGAGGAACCGGCTCCGGCTCCGAAGGCGTCCCCGAAAAAGCCGGCTGGCGGTGCCCTTCCCTCGACCACGGCCGACAAGATCGCCTGGTGCCGGGCCCACGACGCCAAGGGCTGACGGTCCGTCCCGGCGGCTTGGCGGCGTCGCGCCGCACCCTCGTCCGACCCGCGTTTCCGGAGTCCGCCATGTCTCGTCGTCCTCTTGTCCACGGTATCGCCTGCCTGCTGCTGGTCGTCGGCTGCCGGCCCCTGTCTCAACACCCGCTCGTGAAGGAGGCGACCGACGAGGTGCGGGGCAACGCCCGGGTCACGGAACTTCTCGGCTCCCCGGTGGCCTGCTCCACGTCTGTCCGCGGCACCGCCAACGAAACCGACGGCATCGCGATGCTCCAGTTCGACGTTTCGGGCTCGAAGGGCAAGGGCGTGGTGGCCGTCGAAGGGAAGAAGACGGCCGGCGAATGGGGCGTGACCATGCTCGAACTCCGACCCGCCGGCGGCGACAAGGTTTCGCTCACCGCGGACCTCGAGGCACGCACCGGCACCGACACGCCGAAGTTCGATCCGTCGGCGACCTCCTCGCCGACCTCGTCGCCCCCCCCGCCGGGCGACATCGAGATCGTGCTGCCCCCGGGTCCGCCCGGGCAGTGATCATTGCGGAGAGTCTGCCGGCCGACACGGTTTTTCCGGCGGTTTTTCCGGCGTGAGACGCAGGGTCTCCAAAAGTTTGACTCGCGTCCCGACGCGTCCATAATGTCGAGGCTCCCGTCGCTCGTCGCGCCCGCCACGGCACCTCCGCCGTCCCGCCAGCGGGTCGCCTGATGATGAAGTTCGCAGCCAGCCTCCCGGCAGGCTTGCGCTATCGCCTCATCGGGCCTGCGTCAACCGTTCGGGAGTGGGCGTCCAGGGCCAGCGGGCCGTTCCGTCTGCCTGATGGATGTCGACAGTACTCGCATCGACAAGGAGTGGTTTCGTCACGATGGCCCGGATCCGCAACGTCTTCGAGATCATTGAACTCTACGGTCACGACGAGAACTTCGAGCCGCAGTGCACCCCGGAATTCATTCCGACCACCGCACCGGCCGGTTCCAAGCAGAAGATCGACATCCTCGCCGAACGCATCCAGAGGGGCATGCCCCTCTGGCACCCGGAGGACTCCACCGAGTCGTCCGCGCTCGTGGGCGCCGGTGCCGAAGACTGACCGTTCGCAGCACCTGCGTCTGTCGACGCACTCGCTGACATCGTCATCAACGCCCCCGGAGGACCGCCTCCGGGGGCGTCGGCTTTTCTAGCGCTTGCCGCGGAGCGCCTGCTCGATGTCCCGGCGGGCCGTGTCGGCCTTGAGCTTCTGCCGCTTGTCGTGGGCCTTGCGGCCTCGGCCGATGCCCATGAGCACCTTCACGCGGCCATCCTTGAAGTAGGCCTTCAGGGGCACGAGCGTGAGCCCCTTTTCAAAGGCATGGCCAGCGAACTTCGCGATCTCACGACGGTGCAGGAGGAGCTTCCGGGGCCGCTTCGGCTTGTGGTTGAGCTGGTTGGCCTTCTCGTACTCGGGGATGTCGCAGCCGAGCAGCCAGACCTCGCTGCCCTCGACGCGGCCATACGCCTCGTCGAGGCTCATCCGGCCACCGCGGAGGCTCTTGACCTCGCTGCCAACCAGGGCGATCCCGCACTCGAGGGTGTCGAGGATCTCGTACTCGTGGCGTGCCTTGCGATTCTCCGCCACGACCCGCTCGGCGGGCTTGTCGTCGGCCTTCTTGCCCGCCTTGCCCTTCGGCGTTGACGAGGTGGGCTTGGGGGGCTTGGCGGCGGCCACGGGGTCGAGGCTCCACGCGGGTGCGGGACGGAATGCGGAAGACTACACTTTACGGTCTTCGTGCACCCGCGTCCCCGTCTCCCGGAACATCCCGCATGCCCGCCCGCGTACGCTTCCTCCACGCCGTGCTCGTGATCGGATGCCTGGCCTGCTCGTCCCTTCCCGCCGCTTCGCCACCGGGTTTCGTGCCGGGCGACGCGAAGCCGGCGGGTGACGGCCCCGCGATCCAGGTTCCCGGGGGCTGGATGGTGGCCTACGACGAGACGATTCCGGGCACGAGCGTCACCTTTCGCATGATTCCCGTGCCGGGCGGCACGTTTCGGATGGGAAGCCCCGAGGGCGAGGCCGACCGCTCGACCGACGAGGGGCCGCAGGCGGAGGTCAAGGTCGAGCCGTTCTGGATCGGCCGCTGCGAGGTCACCTGGGCGGAGTACAAGCTCTACATGGCCGCCTTCGAGCTCTTCAAGGCGATGCGGGCGGCGAAGATCCGGCCGATCACGCCCGAGAACGAGGCCGACGCCGTGACGGCGCCGTCGGCCCTCTACGACCCGACGACGACGTTCATGAACGGCGAGGACGACGAGTTGCCGGCCGTCACCATGACGCAGTTCGCGGCCCGACAGTACACCAAGTGGCTCAGCGGGCTCACCGGCCGGTTCTACAGGCTGCCCGCCGAGAGCGAGTGGGAATACGCCTGCCGCGCGGGGACGACCACGGCGTGGTCCAGCGGCGACGATGTCGAGGACCTCGACGACTCGGCCTGGTTCACCGACAACTCCGACGAGGCGCCGCATCCGGTCGGCCAGAAGGCGGCCAACGCCTGGGGGCTCCACGACATGCATGGCAACGTGGCGGAGTGGTGCGTCGACGAGCTCGTGGCCGGGGGCTACGGCCGGCAGGCGGCGTTGCCGCAGCCGGTGAGCGTGGCCGATGCGATCACCTGGCCCGAGAAGCTCTATCCCCGCGTGCTCCGGGGCGGAGCCTACTACGACGAAGCGGCGCAGTGCCGCACTGCCGCCCGCCGTGGCTCCCGCGATGCCGGTGGCACCCGCGAGGATCCCGACTGGAAGGACGTCGACCCCAACCTCCCCAAGAGCCCGTGGTGGTACACCGAGGAGCCGGCACTCGGGGTCGGCATGCGGGTGGTCCGTCCGCTGCTCGAACCCGACGTCGCCGGCCGACGCCGGTGGTGGGAAGCCGACACCGAGAGCATCAAGGCCGATGCGACCGACCGCGTCCAGCAGGGCCGCGGGGCCCTCGGCATCGTCGATCCGCAACTCCCGGCCGAACTCAAGGCGGAGGGAATCACCGAATGAGGTGGACGCCGTCGATGTTGGTCCGCCTGCTGACGATCATCGCGGCTGCGGCCGTGACGACCGTCGGGTCGGCCGCCGAATGCACCCGCGATTGGCCCGATTGGCGCGGCCCCGATCAGGACCGCCACTACGACGGCCCGCCGCTTGCCACCTCGTTCGATCCCGAGGCGGGCACGAACGTGCTCTGGAAGAACGACGAAGCCGGGGGCATCTCCACGCCCGTGATCCTGGGCGGAAGGCTGTTCATGCTCGTTCGCCACAAGCCGGGCACGAAGGAGGAGGCGGAGAAGGTGCTCTGCCTCGACGCGGCCACCGGCAAGAAGCTCTGGGAGAACGTGTTCAACGTCTATCTCTCCGACGTGCCGGCCGAGCGGGTGGGCTGGTCGGCGGTGGTCGCCGATCCCGACTCGAACACCGTCTTCGCCCACGGTGTCTGCGGTGTGTTCACGGCGATCGACGCGGCCACCGGAAAGACGAAGTGGCAGCGGTCGCTCCACGAGGAGTTCGGGTTCCTCTCGACCTACGGCGGCCGAACGAACATCCCGGTCGTGTTCGAGGACCTCGTGATCGCCAGCGCCGTTGTCACCGGCTGGGGCGACACCGCCCGCCCGGCCCACCGCTTCCTCGGAATGGACAAGGCCACGGGCGAAGTCCGCTGGATGAACGGCACCAAGGAACTCCCCGAGGACACGACCTACAGCACGCCATCGCTCGCCACCCTCGGCGGCCAGGCGGCGCTTGTGTTTGGCTCGAGCGACGGCAGCGTCTGGAACTTCCAGCCGCGGACGGGCAAGGCGGTCTGGAACTTCAAGCTCTCCCGGCGTGGCCTCAACGTGTCTCCGCTCGTGGTTGGCGAGGATGTGTTCATCTCCCAGGCCGAGGAGAACCTCGACAACACCTCGATGGGCTCGGTCACCAGGTTCAAGGCCGCGGGCGCGGGCGACATCACGGCCACGAACGCCGTCTGGCAGAAGAAGGGACCGATGGACGGCCGGTCGATGCCGGTCGTGCTCGGCGAACGCGTCTACTTCGTGGACGACGGCGCCAAAATCTACGCCTTCGACAAGCAGACCGGCGAACCGGTCGGGAAGCCAGTCAAGCTCCTCGGCACGATCGTCCGTGGCAGCTCGTTGGTGGCCGACGGAAAGCTGTATGTGTGCTCGACCAGCGGCTGGCACGTACTCGAGCCCACGAAGGACGGACTCAAGTTCGTCAACCGGATGCGGCTCGACGAGGACGACGAGGTCACCGCGTCGCCGATCGCCTGGAACGGGCTCGTGTTCCTCACCACGGGCGCCCGCCTCTACTGCATCGGGGCTCTGCCGACGGACGCTGGCGCCATGGCGCAGCCGAAGTTGCCAGCCCCCCAACAGGTGTCGGCGAACACCGAGGCCCCCGCAGGCGAGCCCGCCTGGGTGCAGCTCGTGCCCGCCGAGGCGGAGATTGCGGCCGGGAAAGCGCTGCCCCTGAAGGTGCGGCTCTTCGACGTGGCCGGCCGGTTCGTGAAGGAGTCGCCGGCCGAGTTCTCCACCACGGCCGGCGTCGTTTCGAAGGACGGTGTCTTCACCGCTCCGGCCTCCGGCCACGCCGCCGCGATCGTCACCGCGAAGGTCGGTGCTCTCGAAGGGAAGTCGCGCATCCGGTCGATGCCGCCGCTGCCCTGGCGGTTCGACTTCGACGATACCCCGCTCGCTGCCGACCCGAAGACGGGCGTGGTGAAGGGGGAGCCGCCGCTGCCCTGGATCGGGATGCGGTATCGCCACGTGGTCCGCGAGGTCGATGGCTCGAAGTGCCTCGTGAAGGTGACGACGATCCCGAAGGGCACACGGAGCCAGGGCTGGATCGGACCGATCGGCCTCCACGACTACGCGATCCGGGCCGATGTCCGGGCCCGCGAGACGGGCGTGGAGAAGCCAGGCTCACCCGCGTCCGACGCGGCGAAGTCGGCGGCGACCGACGCCGACGCCTTCGCGAAGAAGTTCGGCAATCCGGCGGCGCTCGAGAAGGCTCGGATGCCCGACATCGGCCTCGTCGCCCAGCGGTACACACTCGACATGATGGGGGCGAGCCAGCAGCTCCAACTCCGCTCGTGGCCGCCGCAGGTGGCCACCTACTTCTCGAAGACGATCCCCTTCGCCTGGGAGGCGGGCCGCTGGTACACGATGAAGCTCGAAGCCCGCACGAAGGATGGCGCCGCGGTGCTCCGCGGCAAGGTCTGGCCACGGGGCGAGGCGGAGCCGGCGGCCTGGACGATCGAAGGCGTCCACGAGGCGGGCAACCTCCAGGGCAGCCCCGGCTTCTTCGGCAACTCGAAGGATTCCGAGATCTACATCGACAACGTGTCCGTGGAGGCGGTGAAATGACGACGCTCGTGGAGAAGAAAAAGGTGCCAGCCACCTTTTGCCGGTCGCCGCAGGCGACACGGCCCCGGCCAGAGGCCGGGGTCTTTCAGA
>CAIKWU010000159.1 GCA_903831155.1 uncultured Planctomycetaceae bacterium
AAGAAGATGAGGCCGTCTGCCAGGCGCTGATGGAGCACGTCCCCAAGTACGACCTCGTGATCGTGATCGACTTCGGGCACTCGATGCTCTCCGAGCGGGCCCGGAAGATCCTGCGGGAGCGGGCGAAGTTCCTGGCGGTCAACGCCCAGTGCAACGCGGGCAACCTCGGCCACCACGCCCTGTCGAAGTATCCGGCGGTCGACTACATGACCGCCACCGAGACCGAGGTGCGGATCGAGTCGCGGGACCGCCACGGGCCGGTGCGGGGGCTCGTGCAGGAGGTCTACGAGAAGCTCGGCTGCAAGCGGCTGATCGTGACCCGCGGCAAGAACGGATGCATCTGCTGCGACCCGGCGTCGGGCGTGATCGACATCCCGGCCGTGGCCGGCAAGGTGGTCGACCGGATCGGGGCGGGCGACGCCTTCCTTTCGGTATCGTCGCTTCTGGCGGCGCAGGGTGCGCCGCTCGATGTGGTCGGCTTTGCCGGCAACGCCGCCGGGGCCCTGGCCGTGGCCACCGTTGCCAACCGCGATGCGATCGATCGCGTCGCCTACTGCAAGCAGATCGAATCGCTTCTCAAGTGAGGGTTTTCTCATGAGTTCGGTAATCGAAACGTCGACCGACACCTGGCGGCGATACGTGGACGACCTGGCCGGCGTGCTCGGCGGCCTCTCGTTCACGAGGGCCGACGGCAGCGGGTTGGAGGTCGACGATGGCTACGCGACCTGGCGGGATCTCACGCTCCGCGTGCGTTCGCAGCGGCGGACCGTCTACATGATCGGCAACGGGGCCAGCGCCTCCATGGCGAGCCACTTCTCGGCCGACCTCGCCAAGAACGGCCGCGTGCACACGCAGACCTTCTTCGATCTTGCCCTGATCACGGCGATCTCCAACGACATCTCCTACGAGCAGGTGTTCGCGGAGCCGCTCCGACGCCGAGGCGAGGGGGGCGACATGCTCATCGCCATCAGTTCGTCGGGCAAGTCGCCCAACATCCTCGCCGCGGCGGCCGTGGCCGCCGAACTCGGGATGACGATCGTGACGCTCACCGGCAAGGACGCGGGAAACCCGCTCCGCAGGCGGGGCGACCTCAATCTCCACGTGCCGGCGCCGACCTACGGGCTCACCGAGACGGCCCATGCGGCGGCGCTCCACCGATGGATGGATCTCGTTCAGATGACAGACGGAGAGTTGACATGACGGGCGCAGTCAGCGGGAAGACGTTCGGAACGGTCGCCGTGATCGGCGGAGCCGGCTACGTGGGGGCGGTGCTCGTGCCGCGGCTCCTCGACGAGGGCTACCGCGTCCGGGTGTTCGACCTCTTCATCTACGGCGAAGAGGCGCTCGCCGGCGTCCGCGACAATCCCCGGCTGGAAATGGTGAAGGGCGACGTCCGCGAACTCGCGGCGGTGAAGGAGGCCGTGCGGGGTGCCGACGCGGTGATCCATCTCGCCTGCATCTCCAACGATCCGAGCGTGGAGCTCGACCCCGACCTTTCGAAGTCGGTCAATCTCGACTCGTTCGGGCCGACGGTGAAGGCGGCCAAGGACGCGGGCGTCCGGCGGTTCATCTTCGCGTCGTCCGGCAGCGTGTACGGCGTGAGCGACTCGCCGCAGGTCACCGAGGAGCACCCGCTGGTGCCGGTGTCGCTCTACAACAAGTACAAGGCGGCCTGCGAGCCGCTCCTGTTCGCGGAGCAGTCGCCCACCTTCACCACCGTGTCGGTGCGGCCCGCGACGATCTGTGGCTACTCGCCCCGCCAGCGGCTCGACCTGACTGTCAACATCCTCACCAATCATGCCGTGAACAACGGCAAGATCACGGTGTTCGGCGGCGTGCAGATGCGGCCGAACCTGCACATGCAGGACATGGTCGATCTCTACTGCCTCCTGCTCGAAGTGCCCGCCGAGAAGATCGCGGGCCAGATCTTCAACGCCGGCTATCAGAACTACTCCGTCGCCGACACGGCCGAGGTGGTGCGGAAGGTGGTCAGCGAGGAACTGCCCGAGAAGGGGGAGATCGAGATCGTCACCACGCCGTCCGACGACATCCGCTCCTACCGCATCAACTCCGACAAGATCCAGCGGGTGCTCGGCTTCGTGCCGAAGCGCACGATCGAAGACGGGGCCCGCGACCTGATCAAGGCCTTCAAGGCGGGGAAGCTCCCCGATTCGATGTCCGACACGCGGTATTCCAACATCAAGACGATGAAGGCCGTCCACCTGAAGTGAGCCCCATGGCCGGACCGTCTGAAACCTTCGTCGTCCTCGGGAGCAACTCGTTCTCGGGCGCCACGTTCGTGGCCGAGGCCCTCGCCGACGGCGCCCGGGTGATCGGCATCAGCCGCTCGCCGGAGCCCGACGAGGCTCTGCTGCCCTACCGGTGGACGCCGCACGACCGCTTCACGTTCCATGCCCTCGACTTCAATCGCGACCTCGATCGCATCGAGGCGGTGATTCGCGAGGCCCGGCCGGAATACATCGTCAACTTCGCCGCCCAGAGCATGGTGGCCCAGAGCTGGGACCACCCCGACCACTGGTACCAGACCAACGTCGTCTCCACGGCGCGGCTCATCGACCGGCTCAAGAAGCTCGACTTCCTCGAGAAGTTCGTGCAGATCTCGACGCCCGAGGTCTACGGCAGCACGAGCGGGCTCGTGAAGGAGACGGCGCCGTTCAACCCCAGCACGCCCTACGCCGTGTCGAAGGCGGCCTGCGACATGAACCTCCTGGCCTACCGCAAGGCCTATGGATTCCCCGTGGCGTTCACGCGGGCGGCCAACGTCTGCGGGCCCGGCCAGCCGCTCTACCGGATCATTCCGCGGACGGTCTACTGCGTCCTGACCGGCGAGAAGCTCAAACTGGAAGGCGGCGGTACGAGCGTGCGGTCGTTCATCCATATGGCCGACGTGTCGCGGGGTACGCTCGAGGTGGCCAGGCGGGGCATCGTCGGCGACGTCTACCACCTCGCCACCGACAAGAACCAGACGATCCGCGAGGTCGTCGAGGAGATCTGCCGGCAGCTCGGTGCCCGCTTCGAAGACGCCGTTGAAACCACGCCCCCACGGCTGGCCCAGGATCCGGCGTACCTGCTCGACTGCACGAAGGCCCGCACCGAGTTCGGCTGGGAGCCGAAGCGATCGGTCGC
>CAIKWU010000160.1 GCA_903831155.1 uncultured Planctomycetaceae bacterium
ACGACCTCACCCAGACCTGCCTCGGCATGAGCCGCGACGACATGGGGTCGTTCCTCGGGAAGTACACCGACGAGGGCATCTTCAAGGCCAACCCGTTCGCGTCGATCGATTCGTCGGGCGTGGGCCAGCTGATGAAGATCGCCGTCGAGAAGGGGCAGAAGACCCGCAAGGACATCAAGCTCGGCATCTGCGGCGAGCATGGCGGCGATCCCCACTCGGTGGTCTTCTGTCACCACATCGGCCTCGACTACGTGAGCTGCTCGCCGTTCCGCCTGCCGGTGGCCCGGCTCGCGGCGGCCCAGGCGGCGCTCGGGAAGACGTACTGATTTTCACGGCTGCCCGGCCATCCATGGCCCGGGCAGCCTTGGGCTGTCGCGGGTGCAGCCAAGGTGCACCCGGACGGCCGCGCTCGCCCTCCGGGCTCGTTCACGCCCGCCGGGCCATCCATGGCCCCGGCGGGCTGACTCAGGTGGCCGGCCGTCCGGGCCGGCAGGCGATCGAGTTGCTCGTCCGGCAGCCTTGGGCTGTCGTGGGTGCAGCCAAGGTGCACCCGGACGGCCGCGCTCGCCCTCCGGGCTCGTTCACCCCCGCACCGCCCTCGTGGCCGGTGCGGGCTCGACGGTCTCTTGCCGCCGCCTTACCGATGAGCCGTCCGAACCGCGTCGAGCCTTTTCCGCGCGGACGCGGTTAGACTCGCGGCATGTCGCTCACGCCTGAAGCGCAGTCGCTTGCCGTCATCGTGGCCGCGGTGGTCCTCCTCTGGATCACCGAGGCCCTGCCGCTGGCGATCACGGCCCTGCTCGGGGCGGTGGCCTGCGTGATCGCCGGCGTCGCGCCTGCCCGGGAGGTGTTTCGCCCCTTCGCCGACCCCCTGATCTTCCTGTTCATCGGGTCGTTCCTGCTTGCGGAGGCGATCCGCATCCACCGGCTCGACCGCCGGCTGGCCTATGCGGTGCTCTCGGTCCCGTGGGTCGGCGAACGACCCCCCCGGATCCTCGCCGCCGTGGCGGCGATCTCCGTGATCATCAGCGCGTTCATCTCCAACACGTGCACCGCGGCGATGATGCTGGCCATTGTCAGCGGCATTCTCGCCGCCGTCGACGAGGCGGCCCGCTTCACCGACAAACCCCCGGCCCACCGGTTCGCGACCGGCCTCTACCTCTGCATCGCGTTCGCAGCCTCGATCGGCGGGCTGGCGACGCCGATCGGCACCGCCCCCAACCTCATCGGCCTCGGCTTCATCCGCAACCAACTCGGCGTGGACATTTCCTTCCTCGAGTGGTGTGCCGTCGGTATTCCGATCGTCGCGATCCTCACGGCGTTCACGGTGTTCATGCTCAACCGGAGCTATCCGGCCGGGGTCGAGCGTCTCGATGGCGTGGCCCGATTCGTCGCCGAGGAGCGGCGGCGGCTGGGGCCGTGGACGACCGGCCAGAAGTCGGTGCTGCTCGCGTTCGCGATCACCGTGGCTCTCTGGGTGATTCCCGGCTTCGCGATGGCGCTGCTTGGTCACTCGCACCCGGTGTCGGTGTGGCTCAAGGAGCGGATGCCCGAGGGCGTGGCCGCGCTCATCGGCGGCATCCTGCTGTTCGTGCTTCCCGGTGGCGGTTCCCGCGGCCGCTGGTCGGCGGCCCTCGACTGGAAGGAGGCGAAGATCGACTGGGGGATCGTGCTGCTCTACGGGGGCGGCATGGCGCTCGGTGAGCTCTGCTTCTCCACCGGCCTCGCGAAGGCGTTCGGGGATTCCATGACGGCGTTCGTTCCGGAGGGGCCCTGGGCCGGAGTCGCGCTGGTGGTCATGGCGACGGTCGTGGCCGTGGTGACGAGCGAGTTCACGAGCAACGCGGCGTCGGCGAACATGGTCGTGCCGGTGGTGATCGCCCTCGGGCGGCACACCGGCAGCGACAATCTCACTGCCGCGCTGGCGGCCACCTTCGCCTGCAGCCTCGGCTTCATGATGCCGGTGAGCACGCCCTGCAACGCCATCGTCTACGGGGCCGGTCACATTCCCCTGCGGGCGATGATGCGGAGCGGCGCGATCCTCGACGTGGTCGGCGCGGTCGTGATCTCCACGATCGTGCTGCTCGCGGCCCGCTTCGCCACGTGGTGAGCAGGCCCGAAACGACGCCGCGGCCCGGCCGGGGACACGTCCGGCCGGACCGCGTCAGAGGGTGTCGTCGTTCGCCATCGCCAGGTCAGGCGTCGCGTCGAGGGGGGCCGAGCTCAGAAGCCTCCCTCGATGACCGCGCCGCACTGATGGCAACGGGGAAGGGCCAGGGGCCTGGGCGTGGGCATCAAGCCCTCCGCACACCACGCGTGGAGCCGTGGGAAACACGGCGGCAGCGTGACGCAGCCATGACGGTGGATGTCATGCTTCGCCCGCAACTGCCCGCACGGATCCGCGTGGAACACGCCGCCATGGTGGCATGACGGGCCGCACGCGGGCCCGTTGACGCTGGCGTGCCACGGCGGTTGCTGCGCGTTCCGGCAACCGCAGGCGCTCCCCGACCCGTCCGTGGACATCATCGCGGACTCGTCCATGACCGTCGTCTCTTGGGCGGTCGCGAGGCCGGTCGCGAACAGCGACGGCAGGGCGACGACGACGGCGGCGATGATGCGGCAGGGTGAACGCACGGCGGAACTCCCGGAAACGTGGTACAGGCCCCTCTGGCCATGCCGCGTTCTTCGGCGGGACGAAGCTGACGGCATCAACGAACGCGCGCTGCGGACCGGTCGTGACGGTCGGGCAAACCCTGACGTCAGTCGAGGGCCACGTCGTCGACCATGAAGGCCTCCAGACCCTCGCGGGTGGCGACGACGACGTGCCCGCGGTCGCGATGGCGATAGCCGCCGATCCCCACGAGCGGCCTGCCGTGCTGGTAGCGATCGACCACGCGGCCGTCGGCCCAGGCCACCGTCACCGAACCGTCCGGTGCAGCGATCAGCCACTGCCGACGCGGGGTGCCGAGCAGGTCGGCCCAGGCCACCGGGTCGATCGGGCCGTCGCGGTGGACGCCATCCGCCAGCGGCAGTTCCCAGCCTGCCTTCGCCGTCTTGGGGTCGATGCCGACGGCGATCTGACGCCCGAGCTCGGGAACGGCGATGCCGAGGATCGCCCAGCCTGCGTCCACGGCCACCGGTCCGGCGACCAGCATGGCCAGACGGAGATCGGCGGTGGCCCCTTCGGCGGAGCCGGCTTCGCGGCCGGGCACGGCGCGGGCCAGGCGGCCGCCCGGATCGACGACGAACAAGCCGCGCTCGCCGGAGGCCGCCGGGGGCCCGAAGGCGACGTCGGCGACCGGACTCACGCCACGATCCCGCCAGCGGA
>CAIKWU010000161.1 GCA_903831155.1 uncultured Planctomycetaceae bacterium
ATGAACACCGGGTCGGTGATGATCGGATTGCGGCCGGTCTTGTTCCAGAGCGTGAGGCTCCGGCAACTCGCGGCGTTCGTCCAGTCCATCACCCGGATCTGCCTCGGAATCACGCTACTGTGGCTCCACGCCATCCCGCTCAGCACCCTCGGCTGCTCGCCATAAACCGCCGTCGCTTCGAGGTGCCACGGCATCTCACCGACCATGGCATGGGCGGCATCGATCAGCGATGCCACAAGCCCGGCCACGTCGGGATCGCGCTGCTCCGCCGCAAACAGATCGGAATTGTGATGCGAGCTCGCGTTGAGAGCACTGCCGAGTCGTTCGAGCGTCTTGACAAAGGTCGTGACGCTCGGCTCCTTGGCTGGAAACGCCAGCGGGAGGATCGCCTCGCAGATCATCGCCGCCGGGCCCACGGTGAGTTTCTCCATTTCCGTCGCCCAGCCGCCATGGCGTGCCTGCGACCGGTAGCACGGATGGCGATGACGCACTGCTTCCCACAGTCGGTTCTGGTCATACCCGATCTCCTGCACGACCGTGTCGATGAAATCCTTGCAGAAGCTCTCGACCACAGGCCGCAGTTTCGCGAGATCACGCACGTCTGCCTTGAGTGTCGGCCGACCAGCCGCATCCGCGTCGAGGCAATCCGCGAGACTTCGCTCATGCGGCCGAACATGCTCCCGCCAGCCGAGGGCGTCCAGAGCCTGCCGGGCCAGCGACGATCGGTCGTCCGGCTTCTCACCGCCCTCCTTGCCGCCGTGAGCCGCGATCAAACGCTCCAGCTCGGTGGGCCGAAGCATCTGCAGGAGATCTCGCGTCACGGAGTAAGGCGTTGCATCCGGTTTGGACATCGCCACGTAATGCACGTAGTCGGTGAAGTAGCTTCCGTCGGCATCTCCGTCGCTCGGCGGACGCGGGGCATCGGGAGCCATTTCCTTGACGAGCCCCCAGAGATCTCGTGCCTTCAGGCCGATGCCACACGTGGCCACCTTCCAGCCCACCATCCGGGGCGGGTCCCACGGGATGCTGCGAGCCGGAATGCCTCGCTCCTTGCATGTTCGCTCCAGATGCGCGAGGAACGAAGGGCCGAACCCCCACAGCGTCTCCGCTGCCTCGGCCAGGGCCGACCGACAGGTCGCGCGAAGCCGCAGGCCCTCTTCCAGCCAGCTCGCGTGCCGCTGCCGCCAGGCTTCCTCAGCGAAAGTTCGTTGCCCATGCAGCAAGGCGAGTCGCGACTCCACCTGGGCCAACTCGTCACGCACAGACGCCTTCAGCGCCTTCGACAGCGGCTCGAACGACTCGCGCGCCCACGTGATACAGGCCTCCGAGCTCGCGGCAACCTGACGTTCCATCAGGCCCACACACGCTCCCACGGCCTGTTTCAGCGATGTGTCGGCGACATCCTTCAGGATCTTTGATTGATCCTTCGGCGAAAGCCTGATCCGGTCGCACAACTCCGCGATGTGCTCGCTTTCGGTACCGTGCTCAATGTTCAACAGCCTGACGGCCAACAGGGCGAGCGAAGCCTGTCGTGCCAACTCGGGCCACGGACGCGTGTGATCGTCACCCGCGGGCAGGGATTGTGCCGCATCGCACGCCTCCTTCAATGACCTCGACCCGGCTTCGACGTCGCTTGCACTGAAACCGGCAAACGCCTTCCACAGACGATCGCGAACGGGCTCCCAGTCTCGAATGGCCGCTTTCTGAACTTCCGCATCAGGCGCCTCATCGGGGCGTGGCGGCTCTTCCCGCTCGTGCCGCTGGCACCGCCGATGCAGGTCGCGAGCAGTCACGATGGATGACAGAGCGAGTGTCGGCTGCGTCTCGGCCGCGCGCTCGATGACCTCTTCGACCAGCCGTTCGAACTCGCTCGGCTCACCGCACTCGAGCAGCACCCCCCATCCGGGCTGTGGATACGCGGCCGACAACACCAAGAGTTGCTGCCTGTTGCCACCCTCATGCCCTGGCCCAAGAAAGTTCCCAACGCCGGGAGGCATGAGTTCGGCGAGCGTCGCCTGGAGCGATTGGAGATCGACGTGCGTTGGTTCTCTCTCGATCCGGTGATCCGACTTGATGAGCAGCAATCCGATCTCGCGACACCGACTCTCGCGATTGGTGAACCATGACCACCATGCCTCGAGGGTGCGATCAATCTTTCGCAAGGTGCGCTCCCGAGGCCATGCGCCCACCGGGACACACCAGAACAGGCACGGCACCACCACCCCCGGCATCGAAATCCGGGTGAGTTCCTGCAGCGAGTACGTTTCGAGTCGATACCCCATACCTCGACCGCTCGCAGAGCCGACGACTTCCCCGGGACCTCGTCCCCGCGAAGATATCACGCATCTCGAGGTGGACGAAATGCGGTTGCACAAGCAGAGGCATTGCCAGGCGGCGTCCGGCCTTCCGCAGGCGTCCTAATCGCCGAATGCCGGGCCCCGCTCGCGAGGAGCCTTCATCCCCTGACGGAGCGGCGTTACGATAGTGGTCTTACTTCGGTCGCCTCGTCGTGTCTTCGATGCCCCGCCCATCCCAATCATCACGGTCGCTCCAGCCCACGCCGGACGCCCGCCAGCGACCGCGGGTGTTCATCAGCCATTCGTCGAAGAACAAGCAGGCGGCGGAGGCCGTCGCCGCGGAACTGGAGTCGAACGGACTCCAGTGCTGGATGGCACCGCGGGATATTCGGCCCGGTGAACCCAACTACGGCAAGGCGATCATCGATGGGCTGACGCAGTGCCGGGCCATGGTGCTCCTGCTGACGGAGCAGGCGAACCGCTCCCAGCATGTCATGAAGGAGGCGGAACGGGCCGTCAACAAAAACATCCCGATCCTGGTCGTCAGGTTCCAGCCGATCGAGGTGAGCAAGGATCTGGAATACTACGTAAGTAGCGCCCAGTTTCTCGACGCGACGGCGCCGCCACCTCACCAGCACCTCCGCCCGATTCAGGATCGCGTGCGCGAGATGCTATCGCACGCCAATCGAGGCCTGCCGGCGACCGGCGTGACGATCACGGTGGCCGCACGCCCGACTCGCCGCCGCCGACGCTGGGGCCTCACGCTCGCGGGCATCGGGCTCGTCGCGGTGGCCGGTATCGCCGCATGGGCGGTGGCCGTTCCCCGACTGAAAGCGATTTGGGCGAAGGTCACGACGGCGGTCGCCCGGGCACCGGACCTAGCAGCGCTGTCCGCCGCTCCAACACACTCTGCCTCGCCTGCCGCGGCCACGGCATCGACCGCCACCTCATCGCAGCGGACTGACGCGGAGGTCGAGATCGTCCCGCAGCCACCGGCGTCCGCGGCCCCGAACAGCACCCCGCTCGCGAAGGCAGTGGAGGGAAAGGCCCGATTCAACAGCACGCTGGAGGCCTTTGCGAAGTCTCGGCTTGCCAACTTCCACCGCGAGGCGCTGGTCGTCACCAAAAATGGCGATCTCAAGCCCGGGAAGGTCAACGCCAGCGATGCCGAAATTCTGGCATCCTGCAAAATCCAACCCAACATGAACGGCTACACGTCGCTGGCAAAGGAGTTGATCGCACTGCTCGAAAAGTCGGCTCTGGCCAAGGGCACGATCACGTCCGACGGCCTGAAGACCAGCGAGCAATACGGCCGCGACGCGCGTCCGCACCTGCAGGAGATCGCCAATGAGGCGCTCGACCGCAGTGACGGGCTGCTCGACATCTTCGCCAGCGATACGCACGAACGGCTGGTGAGCCAGCACGCCGGGACAGGATCATGCCCATACGTGTCGTTTCCGACACCATTTCTGATCTATGACGGCAGCCTCACAATTCGTGCCGACAACGAGGTCGAACGACCGTCCACCGAAATGGCGGGCGTCAGTGCTCTGCGCTGGGGTATCTGGCAGCAACTACTAGGGCAGGACGACACCGGCATCGTGCTGGTGCTCGACACCGCGAAGAATTCGTTCCGGCATACCACGTGGCGCTGGTTTCATCTTCCGGCCACGGAGTGGGCCACCATCGCAAACAACGCTCCCTGGCAGTTCAAGTGCGTGCTCACGCTCACCGATGCATCTGGCGCCACGGTCGAAAGCGACTTCTATCCGCTGAAGCAATATGGCGTCGGGCGAGTTGCCGGCGATCGCGTGATGTCGCTCGCCCCCTTCTTCGTGAACAGCGACTTCGAGCACTACATCCCAGAGATCACCCTCACGAAGCCGGTGGTCGTGCTGAGGGACGACGTGCCGCGGGTCAAGGACTACACGGTGGCGATCGAGGAGCTGCCCGGTCGCCCGAACTAAGGACGAGTTCGAGCAGACGCTCTCGATTCTCTGGCGGAACACGCCTCGCCGGGCAAGCGTGCTCTTCAAGAACATGCGCGAACACCCCGACAGCTCGCTCGACAACGACGACGACAACTGGCGGCTGATGACGTTTAAGGGGGGGCAGGTCACCGGCGAGATCGAGCGGGTCGTGGACCACATGCTCGACACCGGAATTCTTTTCGAGGCCGGCGGTGTCCTCGGCATCGGCGAGGCGGGCGAGCGGGAGTTCGGCCGCCGCCACTTCAAGGCGCTGATGAGCGTGTTCACGTCGCCACCGCTGTTCCAGGTACTGCACGGCCGCGAGGATCTCGGGCAGGTCGACGCGCTGTCGTTCGCCGGCGGTACGGGCCGGGGCGCTTCGCGGTGGCGAGGAGGCGGCCCGATGGTCGGCTTCCGGTTCTGCCAGTCGATGCGGGACGTGCTCACAAGTGACGGGGAACGCGACTGGTGGTCGCGGCGATCGCGGGAGGCCATGGCACGGATCCGCGACGAGTTCGCCTGGCTCGCTGCCGACGGCACGACGCTCCATCGTGGCGGCGGCGATACCGACGGCGCCGAACCGGTGTGGTGGACATTCGCCGGCACGAAGGCCAACGCATCGCTGAAGGCGGCGCTGCTGGGACTGGTCACGGCCCATCGACGCCGACGCCTGTTCGCTCCGCTTCCCCGAGGGGTCGTCGCTCGACGACTCGGAGCGGGCGATCGCGGCACTGCAGGCCCTGCCACCACACGACATTCTTCCCGAGGTCGATCCGGCGGCCATCGATGGCCTCAAGTTCTCGCAGTGCCTGCCGCCCGGGATGGCGGCCAACGTCGTGCGGCAGCGCATGGTCGACCGCGAGGCGATCGCCGCGGTGCTCGCCGCCCCGCTCCAATCAATCACGGGATGATCTCCGGGGAGAACTAACAAGCGATGCACGACCTCATCGGCGATATCCACGGCCATGCCGACGCGCTCGTGCGGCTGCTTGGCATGCTCGGCTACTCACGACGAGGCGGCGTCTATCGCCACCCTACGCGACAGGTGATCTTTCTCGGAGACTTCATCGACCGCGGGCCTGCGATCGGCGAGACGCTTGCAATCGTCCGCGACATGGTCGATGCCGGGGCGGCCCAGGCCGTGATGGGCAATCACGAACTCAACGCCCTCGCCTTTCACACCGCCGATCCGTCAGGCCCCGGCGAGCACCTCCGCCGCCACAGCGAGAAGCACAGCCGTCAGCACGCCGAGACGATGCGGCAACTCTCGAAGAGCGATCTCGCCTCGGCCCTCGCCTGGTTTCGCAAGCTGCCGCTCTGGCTCGATCTCGACGGCTGCCGTGTCGTGCACGCCTGCTGGGACGACGCCCATGCGGCCCGCATCGCAGAAGCGGTCGGCGACGGCCCGCTCGACGATGACCT
Source organism: uncultured Planctomycetaceae bacterium (assembly GCA_903831155.1). GTDB lineage: Bacteria > Planctomycetota > Planctomycetia > Pirellulales > UBA1268 > QWPN01. The sequence goes on from CAIKWU010000161.1 coordinate 5,690, forward strand.
CCTCGTGGCCGCCTGCCGCCGCGGCGGCCCGCTAGTCGAGGCCGTCGAGGCACTCCTCAGGGGCAAGGCGGCCCGGCTCCCGGACGGCCTCAGCAACATCGACAAGGACGGCCACGTCCGCCACACGGTAAGGATGCGGTGGTTTGACGACCCGGCCGGCCACACGATCCGTTCCTACGCCCTCGAAGAGATCGCCTGTGATGCCCCGCTACCACTGGCCGTGCTCGATGCAGCCCGCCCCTACCCCAAGGACGGGAAGCCCGTCTTCGTTGGCCACTACTGGCTGCGGGGCGAGCGGCCGATGCTGCTTGCCCCGAACGTGGCCTGCCTCGACTGGAGCGTCGCCAAGGGAGGCTTCCTCTGTGCATACCGCCACGACGGCGAACTCGTGCTGACCGACGACCACTTCATCTGGTCGGCGTGACACCCGCCAAGGAGAAACCGCGAGGGCGCCGTTCACCTCACCCCGCCCGCAGGGCCATCCGCCCGAGGATCCCGCGGACCACGACCCGCAGCAGCGATCCACTCGTATAGTCGGCCGCCGCCACGTAGTCGACGCGGTCCTCCGCGATCAGCCGCTCGAGCCTGCCCTGCGACTTCCGCTGCTCGAAGAGATCGGGGTCGAACACCGCCACCGCCTGCCCCCCCTTCTGCCGCACCATCTTCATCGAGGGAATGTCGGTGTCGCCGTCGCCCAGAAACACCATCCGCGAGAACGGGATCGGCCGCTCCCGCTTCGGCTGCCAGGCGTTGATCGCCGAGTTGTCCCAGACGTTGTCGATCCCCTTGTTGATCCGGAAGAGGAACTGCGTCTTGTTGGTGTAGTTGATCGCACTCGCCGGCCACTTCGCCCGGCCCGCCTCGTCGTAGGCGTAGGCCGACGCGAACACCTTGCGAAACCGCGGGTAGATCCGGCAGCCCTCGATGATCTCGAGGATCCCCGACGAGATCACATAGTGCTCGATCGCCAGCCCCTTCTCCCGCCCATAGGCGTCGATCTCCGCGAACCACTCCTCCACGCCCGCGAACAGCGGCACGCCGCGGCCGTGGGCCTGGAGCACCTCGCGGGTGACCCCCACGCCAGCCGCCTTCGCCACCTCGAGCATGCGGTGCATGTAGGCGAGGATCTCGCAGCCGTCGGCCGCCCGCGCCTCCTCCTTGACGTCGGCCCAGAAGGTCTCAGGCTCGGCGATTCCGAGTGCGGGAAGGAACGTGTGCTCCGGCAGGTTCCGCGGCGCGAGCGTGCCGTCGAAGTCGTAGACGATCGCGGTGCGAAGCGGTGCGGTCATGGTCGGCGGCGTCCTCGTGGGTCACTCACGCGGAGGAGTATCCCACCAGCGGCTCGGCCGCGGAAGCCTGCTTCCTGCACGTGCACCAGCCGATACGATGGACGACATGTACGACCTCATCGGCGACATCCACGGCCACGCCGCCGCCCTCGAGCGGCTGCTGGGGCTGCTCGGCTATTCCCGCCACGGCGGCGTGCACCGCCATCCTTCGCGGCAGGTGATCTTCCTCGGCGACTTCATCGACCGCGGCCCTGCGATCCGGGAGACGCTCGCCCTCGTCCGCGCGATGGTCGAGGCCGGCACGGCCCGGGCCGTGATGGGGAACCACGAACTCAACGCGCTCGCCTTCCATACGCCCGACCCGCACGCTCCCGGCGAGCACCTCCGCCGCCACAACGAGATGCACAGCCGGCAGCACGCCGAGACCGTGCGGCAACTCCCCGGGGCCCAACTCACCGATGCCCTCGACTGGTTTCGCACGCTGCCGCTCTGGCTCGACCTCGATGGCTTCCGCGTCGTCCACGCCTGCTGGGACGAGATGCTCGCGGCCCGCGTGGCCGATCATCTCGGCGAGCCGCCCGTGACCGACGACTTCCTCCTCGCCGCCTGCCATCGCGACGGCCCTCTCTTCAGGCCCGTCGAGACGCTGCTCAAGGGCAAGGAGGTTCACCTTCCGGAAGGCGTCACCAATACCGACAAGGACGGCCACGTCCGCCGCACGGCGAGGATGCGGTGGTTCGACGATCCCACGGGGCACACGATCCGTAGCTACGCCCTCGAGGAGATCGCCTGTGACGCGCCCCTCCCCCAGGCCGTGATCGAGGCCGCTCGGCCCTACCCCCAGGACGAAAAACCCGTGTTCGTGGGGCACTACTGGATGCGGGGCGAGCGGCCGGTGCTCCTCGCCCCGAACGTGGCCTGCCTCGACTGGAGCATCGCCAAGGGGGGCTTCCTCTGCGGCTACCGCTGGAACGGCGAGCGGTCGCTCGACCCAGCCGGCTTTGTCTGGACGACGTGAATCACGGGGCTTTCCCCGCATTTGACGGGGTCCGGGAGCCTGATTAGCCTCGGCGGAGACGTGGTTCACCCGCTTTCCCGAGAGGACTCTCCTGTGCTCCGCCGCCTCGCCTGCCTGGCCATTCTTTCCTGCATCGCCTGCCCCTGCCTCGCGGCCGATCAGGCGGCTGGCCAGACGCTGCGGATCGAGCCGCTGACGCGCGGCCGGGCCACCGAGGTGCTCGCCAACATCGACGACATCGCCGAGGGAGTCGAGCGTCAGATCCGGAATCCGGGGTCGCCACGTGACGAGGCCATCCTCGACGACGTGCGGGGCGTGATGGCCCACGCCTCCGAGTGGCGGTGGTATTCCCGCGACCACGGCATCCTGCTCGCCATTCCCGTTCGGGAGCGACTCGGCATCGGAACCCGTGCGAACGCGGAGAGCCTCCTCGCCGATGTCGTCCGCAGGCTGATCTACCAGAAGGGCTGGGGCAACCCGCCAGTGCAGGTGGTCTTCATCGAGCCAGAGATCCCGTGCCCGGGCCCCGGTCGGTGCGCCGGCACGTTCTCGGCCGTCTCCTTCACGGGAGCGGATGGCGGCGCGGCCTGCAACTGCCGGTAATCGGACCCGTCAGGGCATCAGGGTGCTGGCGTCGAACCAGACGGCGGCATCGCCTCCCGCCTTGAACGCCTCGCCGAGCAGCGAAATCCTCTCCTGCATCCGCTCGATCTCCTCCTGCGAGGCCCGCAGGTCCTTCGCATAGGCGGTCGGTGGAAACGGCAACGCGGACTTGAGCCGGAGGCCGAAGGCGTCTTCCAGGAACACGCCCACGCTCCGTCGCTCCTTCGGCATTCGCTCCCACGCCCCCGTCACGAGGCCGGCGACCGCCGCAGAGCCAGAGGCTTCGGCGAGATCCGCCGCGAACTTCCCGATCACGGCGTCGCCGTCGATGGGGTCGCCGCGCCCCAGCCGGGCACGGAGCTCGTCGAGCAGCCGCCGGACCGCCTCCCGCTCGGGCGGCGCGAGGAAGAAGAGCTCCCGGAACTGCGGTGAGGCGGTTGCCTGTTCCTGCGACGTGGGGTGAAACAGCCAGCCCCGCGAGGGCACGAAATACTGCAGGTGCCGATCATCGAAGGCCTTCTGGTCGAGCCCGCGGGCCTCCAGCGCCCTGAGCAGCTTCGGGCCGGGCTCGGTGTAGGGCGACCGCGACTCCATCCTCGCGATCTGCCAGCGGAGCCGCCGGCGTTCCTCCTCGACCGCGTTGCGGGCCTTCTCGAGGGCCTCCTGAAGGTCGTTCCGCTCGGCGGCCTGGTAGACGAGGCGGCCCTCCGGCACACCGAGCGCCTCGGCCTCCTGCCTGACGTCGTTGAAGTCCTTCTGGAAGAGCGTCTCGTCCGGCGTCTGCCGCCTGCCGACGTGCATGAAATAGACGCTGGCATTCGTCCCGTCGATCAGCTTCGCCACCTGCTTCACGAGTTCCGGCTTGCTCGAGTCGTTCGGCTCGTGGCCGGTGTCGCCGACCACCGCGACGAACACCGTCGCCCCGCGCTGCACCTTCACCTTCGCGAGCGAGTCCCGCAGCCCCTCGAGCATCCGCTCGGTGGGATTCGCGAACGCGCCCGGCGGCAGCGAGTTGCCGAGTTGCGACACCTCTTCCGCGAGCCCCTTGACGTCGTCCGGCCCCTTGACCGTCCGCAGTTGGCCGACCTTCACGCGACTGCCCGGCGGCCCGTCGCCGTAGGAGCAGACGGCGATCCTGACCGGCACGGGCCGGCCCACCGCCAACTTCCCGGCAGCCGTGATGAACTGGCCGACCACCTGGTTGAAGGGAAGCATGCTCACCGTCTCATCGACGACGAACAGCATCTCCAAGCCGTCCACGATCACCGCCTCCCTCAGCGCTTTCAGCCGCTCGGCGTCGAGGGGACCGCCGCAGACCGCGCCCATGTGGATGAGCCGGTTCTCGACCGGGATCCCGAACCGGAAGGTCGGCGTGGTGTCGGGATGCTCGCGGTCCCGCTTCTCGGGCGGGATGCGGATCTCGACGAACGGAACGGTGTCGTCGATCGCCAGCGGATTCCAATGCTCCGCGCCGGTGCGTTCCCTGATGACGACCGTCTCCTTGCCCCCCTCGTCGTCGCCCTTGAGCTGCGCGAGCAGCCGTTCGTAGCTCTCCTTCGACACGTCGTGCAGGTCGGCGAGCCGCTCCCGCTGGCGATGGGCGAAGGTGTAGGCATAGCGGCTGTCCATCAGATGGAGGTGCCGCTCCGCCGCCCAGCCGAGCGGCTCTGCGGCCGTGTAGCCGTCCTGAAGGAGGTGCCACGGCTCGCCGGCGGAGTCGGCACGGGAGTCGACGACGAAGAACGGCCGAAAGAGCGGCTTCTCCACCTTCACCGGCGACGTGAAGCCTGGGTCCCGGCGGAGTTCGAGCACGTCGATCTCGTCGCCGTCGATCCGCCGCACCCCCATCGCCAGGCGGGGCACGAGCGTGTCGCCGATCAAGCCGCAGCGGAATGCCATCGACGGCTTCGTCGCAGAAGTAGCCACCGGCGACGTGCCCGTGGTGGTCGCAGGAGCCGCGGGCTGGAACGCCGCAGCCGTGGCGGCGAACGACGCGAGCCACCCGGCGGCGACGAGCCTGCGGGCCTGGACCGCGGCGAATGCGCGAAGGTGCCGTGTCACTTCTTGCTCTCCTCGGTGTTGAGTCGATCCTGCGGGGAGGCGTTGATCGCGTCGAGCACGTCATCGATGTGCTCGACGAGCTCCTCCGATTTCGGCGACCGGACCGTCACCTGCCCCGCCCCGCCGGCCTCGGGCACGAGCGATTCCGCCAGCGTTCTCGCCCGCTCCGGATCGGCGTCGGGGCAGAGGAACGACACGGGCCCCCGGCCGTCGCTCGCCAGCGGCGCGAACACGTCTCCGTAGTCGCCGGAGACGAGTTCCCGCTCCGGCCAGACGACGAGCGTGCGGATGTCGGGATTCTCGGCATTTCTCCGCTTGCGGACGATCGTTTCCACGACCTGCTTCGCCTGACCCACGAGATCCTGGGAGTCGAGCGTGAACGGCTCGAAGGCCCGCTCCGCCTGCGGCGGCGGGCTCGTGCCGGTGAGCAGTGTCTCCTTGCCGTCCTGATTGATCACGATCGCTCCCTGCTTGTAGGGATTGCGGTCCTCGATCGCCTCGCGCACGCGGTCGGTGATCACATCGCCCGGCTCGTGCAGCCGCTGGTCGTTGACCAGAAAGATCATGAAGTCACCCGGCACGGGTGGCCCCTTGGCCAGCGACACCGGCGGCGGCGGGCTCACGGGCGAGCCTGCGCCACCACCTCCTCCGCCGCCGTCACCGCCGCCGCCTCCACCTCCTCCGCCGTCACCTCCGCCTCCGCCCGCTCCATCACCACCACCTCCTCCGTTTCCACCGCCGCCTCCATTTCCACCGCCGTCACCCTGGCCGCCTCCGGCACCACCTCCGCCGCCACACGCGCCGCACGGGCCGCACTTTCCCTTGCACGCGACGCACGTGCCCTTCCCGTCACACTTCCCGCATCCCTTCCCCTTGCACGCTCCACACTTCCAGGTGCTGTCGCAGGCCTTGCAGACGCCGCACCTGCCCTCGCACTTGCTGCACGTGCCGGTGCCGAAACCGCACGCCGCGCAGCCGCCCTTGCGGCCACCGCACGCACTGCACGGCGGCTTCGCGCACTTCTCGCAACTGCCCGGCGGGCCGCCGCAGTCGGGGCATGAGCCACGACATTTTTTGCAGCCCGGGCCGGTGCCGCCACATTCGCTGCAGACGGGCCGACACGTCGAGCATCCGCCCGGCCGCCCTCCGCATGCGGCACAGATTCCGCGACACAGCGGGCAGTCCTCGTGGCTCCCGTCGCAGGCGGTGCACTTTTTGCGGCACTTGTCGCAGCCGCCCGGGCTGCCATGGCAACGCCCGCACACGCCGCTGCCGTCATCCGGCGCGGCCAGCAGTCGCACGACGACCTCGTCGTTCTCGGGATCGTTGTCTGCTGGCAGCACATAAGGCCCCAGCCGACCGCTCCGCCGTTCACCGGCCGGGATGATGCCGCCCGTCTTCATGGCGACTCCCTCGACGACCGGCGTCACCGGGCAGGCCACCTCGAGCGGCTCCGAGAGTTCGGCCACGACCCAGAACTGCTGCTCGGGAATCACACGGCGGATCGGCTCGCCGGCGGAATTCTCGCAGTGATAGGCGAGCGATGCCGGGCCGTCGGTGTCTTCGCAGAGGATCGTGGCGAAGCAGGGATCGGAGGCCGACACGAGGGGCGGACGGGCGTCGAGATGGAGTTCGTACCACTCGTCGGCCCCGGGCCGGGAATCATACGTCGCGCCAACTCGATCCAGGTCGTCCCGCGGCACCACGTCCGCCAGTCGGAACGACGTCTCGGTCGCGCCGGCGGGGAAGGTGCCCGTGAAGCGGCAGACCGGCAACTCCCCGGTGCCGGCGAGGCGATGCAGGGAAAACTGCAGATCGGCGGCGGTCTCGGGGGGCCGATCGGCCGTGATCGTGAATCGATGATCGACGAGCGACGCCTCGGGAATCCTCACGAGCGCATCGCGGAATCGTGTCGGAATGCCTGCGAGGCTCCCGCCCGAGCCAGGCGGGATCTCGATCGTGCGGAAGCCCTGTGGGTCCTGGGCCACGACCACGTCTGCCGTGCCGTCGAGCCGGAGCCGAAACCGCCGCCCCACGGTGGCGCGGGCATCGGGCGAGACCGTCACGTCGGGCAGCGACTCCCGCACCCGCAGCGAGCCCACCGTCTGGCCCCTCGGAAACACGAACACCGCGTCGCGGCGGGCCGTGTAATCGACACCCGGTCGGGCCTTCTCGACGCCCGACGGAACGGTCGAGACGGACAGGGCCGTGACGGGGATCTCGACGTCGTGATCGATCGGCTCGGAGAGTTCGGCCCTGAGCTCACGCAGGCCGTCCTCGCCAGCCGCCAGATCGCACCGGTACGTCTCCTCGGCTTCCACGAAGCGGACGCTCGGGCGGAGCGGCGCGGGCGGGCGGTCGAGCACCGGCGGCATGACGACCAACGACAGCAAGTAGACCCACACGACCCAGAAACCGAAGACGGGCAGCAGGGAGCGGTTCACGGACATGATGACCTCGGGGACTCGCCGGTGCGGGAAAGACGCGGTGACCTACCTGCCCTCGCGCGGCTGCGACTGCTTCCAGAGCCGGTCGAGCTCGGCGGGATCGAGATGATGCGTGGCCAGCTTGCCGGCGGGCGGCTCCGGTGGCAGCGGTGGCGCCACGTTGGCCTCACGGTCGGGGCGGACCCGGTCGCTGACCCTGTCCAGCGCGAGCTTGCCGGCGACGGCGGCATGGTCGCCATCGGCGGGCTCGACGACTCCGCTCCACCGCCGAAGCAGGCTCTTCGTCCACTGGTCCACGACGACGACGGCCAGCATCAACGCCAGCGACGCCGC
>CAIKWU010000162.1 GCA_903831155.1 uncultured Planctomycetaceae bacterium
CAGCGCGCGGTGTCGAACTGGAGCGAATCGCTCCAGTGTGTCGGCGCAGCACCGGGCCACGTTCGCGTTTATTCTCGCGAAACAGCAAGGTTTGGGGCGTTCGAGGGTGTCCCCAGTGCCGGGGACACAGTGCGATCCGCGTGCCAAACGCTTGACTTTTTTGGAGTCAGCGCGTCGCGACTGCGAGTTCGGCCACATAGCGGCCGACGTCGGCGAGCAGGGCGTCGTGCGGCTGGCCGGAGGCTTCCGCGATCCGGCGGACGAGCGCGGAGCCCACGATCACACCGTCGGCGACGGCCGCGACGGCCTTCACCTGCTCCGGGCTCGAGATGCCGAAGCCCACGAGGATCGGCACGTCGGTCTTCGTGCGGAGCCACTGCACGCGATCGACGAGCCCGGGCGGCAGGTCGGTGCGGGCCCCCGTCACGCCTGCCACCGACACGCAGTAGAGAAAGCCGGTCGATTTCCGCGCGATCGCCTCGGCCCGCTCCGGCGGCGTGGTCGGGGTGACGAGCCGCACGAGCGCGAGGCCCGCGTTCCGGCAGGCGGCGTCGAAGTCGTCGCTCTCCTCGAGCGGCAGATCCGGCACCACGAATCCGGCGAGGCCCGCACCGAGCGCGTCGGCCACGAAGCGGTCGATGCCGCGGCGGAAGACGAGCGAGTAGCTCGCCATCGCCAGGATCGGCATCGCGCAGGTGGCCGAGGCTCGCGTGGCGATGTCGAACACCCCGGCCAGCGTGAGCCCCTTGCCGAGGGCCCGGGTGTAGGAGGCCTGGATCACCGGGCCGTCGGCGATCGGGTCGCTGTAGGGCACGCCGAGTTCGCAGAGCGACGCGCCACGCTGGTGGAGGGCTTCGATCACCGCGACGGTGGTGTCGGCGTCGGGATCGCCCGCCGTCACGAAGGGGGCGAGCGCCTTGCGGCCCGCGGCCCGGTTGGCGGCGAACATCGCCTCGAGTTTGTCGATCGGCCTCGAGGTCATGGAGGGGGGCGTCATCGGTGAGGTTCCTCAGGCCTTGCCGCCGTCGGCGGTGAGGCCGCGCAGCCGGGCGATCTCGGCGGCATCCTTGTCGCCGCGGCCCGACAGGCAGACCACGATGATCTCATCGGGTCCACGCTTCGCCGCTTCTTCCATCGTCCAGGCGAACGCGTGGGAGGTCTCGAGGGCCGGGAGGATGCCCTCGTTGCGGGCGACCGTGTCGAAGGCGTCGAGGGCTTCGAGGTCGGTCACGCTCGTGTAGTCAACGCGGCCCATGTCGTGCCAGTAGGAGTGCTCGGGGCCCACGCCGGGATAGTCGAGGCCGGCCGACACCGAGTGCACGTCGGCCGTCTGACCGTCGTGGTCCTGGAGCACGTAGGAGAGCGAGCCGTGGAGGATGCCGGGGCTGCCGTAGGAAAGACTCGCGGCATGGTCGCCTGCCTTGCCCGAGCGGCCGCCCGCCTCGACGCCCACGAGGCGGACCTCCGGGTGATCGACGAAGGGATAGAACATGCCGGCCGCGTTGCTGCCGCCGCCGACGCACGCCACGACCGTGTCGGGCAGACGGCCGAACTGCTTCCGCGACATCGCGATCGTCTCGCGGCCGATGACCGACTGGAAGTCGCGGACGATCCGCGGAAAGGGATGCGGCCCGACGACCGACCCGATGATGTAGTGGGTGGTCTCGACCGAGCCCATCCAGTCGCGCATCGCGTCGTTGATCGCGTCGCGGAGCGTCCGCGAGCCGGTCTCGACCGGCCGCACCTCGGCTCCCATGAGCCGCATGTTGCGGACATTGGGCGCCTGGCGGCGGACGTCTTCCGCCCCCATGTAGACCACGCACTCGAGGCCGAACCGGGCGCAGGCCGTGGCGGTCGCCACACCATGCTGGCCGGCGCCCGTCTCGGCGATGATCCGCCGCTTGCCCATGCGCATCGCCAGCAGGCCCTGGCCGAGCGTGTTGTTGATCTTGTGGGCGCCGGTGTGCG
>CAIKWU010000163.1 GCA_903831155.1 uncultured Planctomycetaceae bacterium
GCCCCGAGGGCCGGGCTATGGAAGCAAGCGGAGCCAGGATGGCGAAGCGCAGCGGACATGCAGTGAGCGGCGGGCACGAGGCCCGCCGCGAACGTCCGGCGACGGGGCACGGGCAGCCCCGACCCACGCGCAGTCACGCGATCCCCTCGAACAACGCCGACCCGATCCGCACCATCGTCGATCCCTCGAGGATCGCAGCCTCGAAGTCGCCGCTCATCCCCATCGAGAGCTCCCGGAGCGTCTCGGCAGGCGCGACGCTCTCGAGCGAGTCCCTCAGCCGCCGCAGCCGCGCGAAGTCACGACGGGCGTCGGCGGCGGGAGAGTCCGGACGAGCCGCCATTCCCATCAGGCCACGGAGCCGCACATGCGGTGACGCGGCTGCTGCAGCGACGAGCGTGACCGCGTCCGACTCCGCAACGCCGGAGCGGCCGGGATCCGTGGTGAGGTTGACCTCGACGAGCACGTCACAGGCCCGCCCCGCAGCCGCCGCCTCGGCCGCGATCGCCTCGAGCAGCCGCTCGCTGTCGAGCGTCTGTACCAGGGCCACCGCGGGAAGGATCATCCGAACCTTGTTTCGCTGCAGGTGGCCCACAAGATGCCAGCGAATCGCTGGCCGCGTGTCGGCCAAAGCGGCGGCCAGTTCGCGAAGCCGCTGCGGCCGGCTCTCCGCCAGATCGCCGCAGCCGCACTCCGCCACGCAACGCGCCGTCGCAGCGTCGACGTACTTCGTGACCGCGATCAAGCGGATCTCGTCAGTCGCCCGGCCGGCCGCCTCGCAGGCGGCCGCAATCCGCCTCTGCACCGACCCGAGGTTGGCGAGGCACCGCTCGCGAAGGGCGTCCTCGGCGGAAGGGTCGGTCACTGGATCTCCAGGGTGCGGGCCACTTCACCGCTCTTCCGGATCCTGCCGAGCAGGAACTCGCACGACACGTTGCAGCCGAGCAGCGTGCGGTTGCGCGGCGCCTCGAGCGAGCGGTAGAGCAGCCACTGCTCGTCGCCCGCCTGCACGCGAAAGCCCACGGCCGTCGACATGGGCACGTTCTGCCGGGTCTCTGCGACGGTCAGCTGCCGCCAGGTGAGCGGCTTCCCGATCCGGTCGGGATCGAAGTCGAGCCAGAGCGGGGCGTAGATTCTCGCCGTCCGGGCCTCCTGGGTGAGCACGAGTCCGCCATCTCCCGCCTCGAGCCCGCCCCGGGCTGCGGTTCGCCACTCGGGCACCGCAAGCGGCAGCGCCATCGCCCTCACGTGCGTGTCCGACAGCACCACCTCGCTGGTCTCGGCCGCGGGCACGGCGTCGAGGGAAACGGCCAGCGGCAGGACGCCCCGATAGCGGACGTTGCTCGGAGCCGCTCCCGCCCCCGACGTGATTGCATCGGCGACGAGCAGCACCCGCTCTCGCGACAGCAGCACGACCTGCCGTTCGAGCTGCAGACCGCCGGCGAGCGGGGCGGTGATCTCGAGGAACGTGGCCTTCCGGTCCGACTCCCAGCACGACACGGTCCAGGCACCCTCGGCCTCGAGCGACCGGCCATCGGCCCACGCTTCCCACTGCCAGGGCCCGTCCACCAGCAGCCGGTCGGCCACGGCGATCTCGAGTCGTGGCACCGAGTGGCGGTAGTCGACGAGCACCCGCAGGCCGTCCCGGCCCCAACCACTTCGCAGGATCGCCACCGCCGCGGCGGGATCGTGAACGTCGCGGTCGAGTTCGCCCGGGCAGCGGCTGTCGTCCCGCTTGTTGCGTCGCAGCCGCCCGACCGTCCGCGCCCGTCGCCCACCGAGGGCTTCGACGGCCTCGAGCAGGGGATCCGTGAACCACTCCGGCAGCCGACCCGCGCCCGACAGCATCCGTCCGCCGCCGCCGAGGAGCCGGACGGCCGTGGTGGCCGCGGCCTGCCAGCGTCGCTCCGTGGGCCTTCCCCACGGCGCGGCACCCGTCTCCGCCGCGATCTCCCGGGCCAGTGTCCAGCGGACCACGCGGTCCACCATGCCCCGCGAGTCACCCACGTTCACGACGCCGCACGCCGTCACGAGCCGGTCCACCTCGGCCGCCAGAGCCGCGGTGGCGGAATCCTCCAGGCATCGGCAGGCCTCGACGTCGCGAAACAGACGGGCCAACGCGAGCACGAAGGTGGCCGGCAGCGTGTCGCCCCGTGCGAGCAGCGGCTGCGCCGCGCGAGCCTGTCCGACGAGCCGCTCGAGGAGCCGCCCGGCCGACCCACCGGCGCGGCGGCTCCGCGCCAGCCAGGCCACGGCCCACGTCGCCGCCTCACACGACATCCAGCGCTCGGCCGGCGACGACGTGCGGCCGGCCTCATCGAGGCAATCGCCGATCGCCGCCTCGCAGAATCCCATCCGCTGCGAGTCTCCGCAGCCGCTGCGAACCCGCGCGGCGAGGCCCTGCAGACGATCGCGGCATTCGATGGTCTCGGCGACGGTGGCGAGACGGTCGATCCGCCTTGCGGCCGCCTTGGCCGGAACCAGCGGGGGCACGGCCGACGCGGGTGTCCGGTCGCCGCCGGACGCGGCGGTCGTGGGGGTCGCCGCTGGCGTCTTTGGCTGACGGTGCTTGCGGGAGGAGCGTCGGCGGGCGGGCGCTGCCGTCGGGCTGACCGGATCTCCGGGCGTCATGAGAGGCTCGCTGTGTCGGGACGACCCTGTCGGGACGGAGCATGCGCGTCGCACGCGACCGACGGGAGCGGGTATCGTATCTGCGGGGTCCGCCTCCATCCACGCGCCCCGCCACCGGGGCCTCGCGGCCACGCGCCCATGTCCATGACGCCTCGAATCCTCGTTGCCGGCTGCCTCTTGCTGAAGGCCCTGGTTCTCGTCGGGCCGGCGGCCGGGCAGGATCCGGTCGCCGTGGAACCGCCTCCGTCGACCGCTCCGCCCGAGCGGCCCGACCGTCACCCCGACCTGGTCCGCCTCTCGCCGGCGGAGGATGTCTGGGTCGATCGGCAGCGTCGGCTGGTGGTGGTCGGGGGCGAGATCGCCCTCGACCGCGGCGTCATCGAGGTCCTCGCCTGTCCGCGGCGGTCGAAGGAGCACGAGGCGATCGTCGCCACCGATGCTTCGGCCCGGCTGGTGCATGCCGCACTGCTGGCCATCGGCCTCGAGCCAGGCGCGCCGGTCTCGTTCGACCCCGCCTACGCGCCGGCTCGCGGGCCGGTCGTGAAGGTGCGGCTGCGGTGGAAAGACGCCGGCGGCGACCAACGCGAGCTCGCCGCGCAGGAGGTGATCCGCAACACGCGGACCGGCCGCCAGCTCGACGCCGACTGGGTGTTCGCCGGGAGCGTGTTCTGGCGGGATCCGTCCGACGGCCAGGAGTACTACCAGGCGGATGGCGGCGACCTGATCTGCGTGTCGAACTTCCCCACGGCCACCCTCGACCTTCCGATCGAAAGTTCGCAGGCCAACGACGCGTTGCTGTTCGAGGTGTTCGCGGAACGGGTTCCACCCCGTGGGACCGCGGTCGAACTCGTGCTCTCGGCCGCCGAGGAGGCCGCTCAGCCGACGACGCGGCAGTGAGCGAGGATCCGCTCCGCCGAGGCGACATAGCCGGTGTAGAACGGGCCGAACTCGGCATAGCGGGCACTGGCCTCGTCGAACCGCATCGTGTAGACGATCTCCTTCAGCCAGTCGGGGCGGCGGGCCCAGAGCGTCACGCCCCACTCCCAGTCGTCGAGCCCGACGGAGACGGTGATCAGCTGCGACACTCGGCCCCCGAACTTCATGCCCGAGGCCCCGTGCTCGGCCATGAGCCTGCTCCGCTCGGCGAACGGCAGCGTGAACCAGTTCTCCCCCACCTTCCGCTTCTTGTTCATCGGGTAGAAGCAGGCGTTGGGCCAGGGTGGCAGTTCGGGCTCCAGGCGGGCCTGACGCATGGCGGGCTCGCGGGCCGCGTAGCCCTGCACCTTGGCGGTGTATGAGGGGCTGTCGACGATCTCCCCCTCCGCGACGAGCCGCTCCGCGTATTGCTCGACGGTGGGCACGTACTCGCTCACCTCGGTGAGGCCGACGAACGAGTACGTGGGAACGAGCGCCTCGCCGAGGGGGCCGGCGAGCAGCCGCTGGTGCACCGCATCGACCCTGAGCGGATCCCGGTCGAGGACCATCACCGCAAAGTCGGCCTTGTGCCCGGGCACGATCCACGCCTGCAGCCGCGTCGGTCCGTCGGCCGCAGGCTCGATCGCGGCGGCGAACTGCCGGGCACCCTCGGCGCGGGCGGTCGCCGACAGGCCGGCAAGGCGGGCCCGATCGAACGCGTAGAAGAGGTGGCTGCAGTGCCATCCGGAGCAGGGCTCGATGGCGGTCTCCACCGCCGCGTGGGTGGCGGCTGCGGCCGCATGCGGGGGGCGACCGGGGCGGGCCGGGGGTTGCATCGAAAGACTCCTGTTCGCGGCGGTCGGGGGGCGGCCGAACGGCCACCGTGCGTGACAGGGTGCCGCCCCACGCCTCCGGTGTCCACCGCAGGCCGGTTTCCCGGTAGGATGCTGGGGGTTCGAAGAACTCCGTGCACAGGGGACACCACCATGGGACAGGCGATCGTCGATCCGGCGGAACTTCGCAGGTTCGCGGGGGCCCTCCGCAAGTTCAGCGACGAGGTCGTCGCGCAGATGCAGATGGTGCAGCGGCAGCTCGCCGCCCTCAGTTCGACCTGGCGGGACCAGGAGCAGCAGAAGTTCGCCGAGGAGTTCGAGGCGCAGCTCAGCACGTTCAAGCGGTTCGCCGAATCGACCAGCGAGTACGTGCCCTACCTGATCCGCAAGGCCGAGCGGGTCGAGGAATACCTCCAGCAGCGCTGATTCATCGCCCCCCTGCTCCGCGAGCCCAATCATGTCGACCCAGGCCGACGTCAAGTCGATCGACACCCTCGCCTTCGTGAAGGCCGCCTTTGCCTCCTTCGCTCACGAGACCGGCCAGGCGGTGTCGGAGTGCGAAATGCAGGGGCAGCGGGCCGTCGACTGGATCACCGTCGACCAGGCGGCCTATTGGAAGGCCGAGTGCCGCAAGATGACGGAGCTCGTCAACAAGGCGCTGAAGGACCTCGAGTACTGCAAGGCGTTCAAGAAAGTCGGCAACAACCAGCCGTCCTGCATCGAGGAGAAGAAGGCACTGGAGAAGGCGCGGCAGCGGCTCGCGAGGGCCGAGCAGAAGGCGGAGGCGGTCCGCCGTTGGACCCCGATCGTGCATCAGCAGTTTCGTGAGGCGTGTGTCCGCCTCGTCCGCTTTCGCGAGGTGATCGACGTCGACTGCCCCCGGGCCATGGCCCAGCTCGAGCGGATGCTCAAGGCACTCGACGCCTACCGCCAGGTGGCGGCCCCGACGGACGGCTCCGGCGAGGGCGGGGCGCCGGCTGCGACCGGGCCGTCGATGAGCCGGCAGCTCGACGAGCCCGCCGCCTCAGGGGCTCCGCCGGCACCGCAGGCCGAGGGAGGGGCCACGTCATGAGGGTCGGGGATCTTTCCAGCGGCGCGTCGAAGCTCGCCAACGCGCTCAAGCAACTCCACATCAAGTGGGACTCGGCCACGGACGCATGGCACGATGCCCGCGCGAAGGCGTTTCACAAGGACAGCGTCGAGCCGCTCACCCCCGCCGTCAAAGAGACGCTCGATGGCCTCGGCCGGCTCGCGGAGGTCCTCGACAGGGCCATCCGCGACGTCAGCGACACCGACGGCCTCTGACCCTGCGCCGTCCCCTTTCACCTCCCACCGCCACGAGGATCACGGGTGAGCACGAACGACCCCGCATCGCCTTCCGACGCCGTCATGCCCTCGGTGCAGGCCCGATCCGACTACCACCCCGACGTGCTCCGCGAGCAGATGACCGTCCTGCGGAGGGAGGCCGCCGTCCGCTCCAAGGCCGAGGCGGCGATCGCCGACGCCTACGAGTCGGCGGTGGAAGCGATCCAGAAGGCCACCGATCAGGCCCTCGTCGAGACTCGGGCGAGGCATGCCGGCGACATCGACGCCGCGAGGCGGAAGCACGACGAGGTCAGGCGGCAGGTGGAGCGCTGGCGGGCCACCGAACAGGCCAAGGTCGACGAGCACCTGAAGTCGAAGACCCGTGAGTTCGTCAAGAAGTGCGAGGAGGCGGTCACGGAGCTGCAGGAGGAGGAGGTCTTCGAGGAGGTGCGGTTCAAGGAGGTCGTGCAGGCCCGGATGCAGGAGCCCAAGAAGGCGGCGCGGTCGCTGGAGCAGAAGCTCGTCCACGCGCTTGCGCAGCTCGACAAGGATGGTGCCGCCGTCGCCAAGCAGCTCGCTTCCTGGGGGATCAAGGAGGAGCCAGCGGCGGCGGGCGGAGGTCTAGCGGCCGAGGGAACTCCGCTCGAGAGGATCACCGGAGCCGCCGAGGCGGTCGCCGCGCTCGCGGCCGGGATCCTTGGCGACGCCGATGCCAAGCGGGCGCTCGGGGGCGGCATTTCAGGGCTTTTCAGCGGCAACAAGGCGGGGATCCGCACGAGTCTCACCGCCCGCCATCAGGAGCTTCGGACCCTCGTCACTCAGGGCAAGGGGCTCGAGCAGGAGGCCCGCGACTGGATCCTGGCCAAGGCGAAGGACCTGAAGATACGCCTGGAAACCGCGCTTCGCGAGGAGGAGGCCGCCCGCAAGGCCCAGCTCAAGGAGAAGCTCCGGGCGGCGACCGCCCAGCGCGATGCCGCCACCCGCGACGTCGAGAAGAAGTGCGCCGACGTGGCGGCGAAGGTGGCGGCCAAGGTCGCCGCCGACCTCGATGAGGCGGAGCGAAAGTATCCGCCGCGGGTCGTCGCCCTCGAGCAGTCACTCGCCGCCGACGTGCAGCGGCTCGAGCGGGAGCGGGGCGAGCAGCTCGCCGCTGCCGCCGCGAAGCGCGATGGCGACTGGGAGTCGATGACGAAGGCGTGGCGGGCCGCCCGCGAGAAAACGGCGGCGGTGTGCGCGGAGGCATCGAGGCTCGATGCCGCGGCGTTCCGCGATTGGGCGGATCTCGCCGACGAGGCGATTCCGCTCCCCGCCGATCCGCCTCCGGGTCTTCGATTCGGTCACCTCTCGATGTCGCTCGAGCGGGTGCCCGGAGGCGTGTCGACCCACGAGTCCCTCAACTCGTTCGGGCCGATCGACTGGAAGCAGCCCGCCACCGTCGCCTGGCCGGTCGCCGCATCGCTGCTCATCAAGACGACCGCCGAGGAGAAGGAGACGGCCTCCGCGATGATGCAGGCGCTCACCCTGCGGATCGCCACCGGCCTGCCCGCGGGCCAGAGCCGGTTCACCATCATCGATCCGCTCGGCCTCGGCAAGCAGTTCGCCGGCTTCATGCACCTCGCCGACTTCGACGAGCTTCTCGTCACCAGCCGGATCTGGACGGAGCCGCAGCTCATCGAGCAGAAGCTCGCCGACATCACCGAGCAGATGGAGGTCGTGATCCAGAAGTATCTCCGCAACGAGTACGAATCGATCGGCGGCTACAACGCCGACGCGGAGGTGCCCGAGCCGTACCGATTCGTGGTGGTCGCGAACTTTCCCGCGAACTTCAACGAGACCAGCGCCCGCCGGCTGGCGAGCATCGCGTCGTCGGGGGCCAAGTGCGGCGTGTACCTGATCCTGTCGATCGATCCTTCGCAGCAGATGCCGTCGGGGTTTTCGCTGGCAGACGTCGAGCAGCACTGCACCGTGCTCACGCTCAAGGACGGCAGCTACACCTGGAAGGACCCGGAGTGGTCGAAGTGGCCGCTGACGGTGGAGCACGCCCCTTCCGACGAGGTGTTCACGCACATCATTCAGCGGGTCGGAAAGGCGGCGAAGGCGGCCAAACGGGTGATCGTGCCATTCGACCGCGTCGCCCCCGCGGAGGACCAATGGTGGAAGGGCAGCACGGCGGAGGAGGTTCTGGCGCCGCTCGGACCCGCCGGGGCCAAGAAGCTCCAGATGCTGAAGCTCGGCAAGGGCACGAGCCAGCACTGCCTGATCGCCGGCAAGACGGGCTCCGGCAAATCGACGCTCATGCACGCCATGATCACGAGCCTGGCCTTGCAGTACAGCCCCAACGAGATCCAGTTCTACCTCATCGACTTCAAGAAGGGCGTCGAGTTCAAGCTCTACGACCACTACGCGCTGCCCCATGCCCGCGTGATCGCGATCGAGAGCGAGCGTGAGTTCGGGCTCTCGGTGATGGAACAGCTCGATCGTGAGCTGAAGCGCCGGGGCGACCTGTTTCGCGAGCTGTCGGTGCAGAACGTGGCCGGCTTCCGGCAGGCGGGGCATCCCGATCCGATGCCGCGGATCCTTTTGATCATCGACGAGTTCCAGGAGATCTTCGTCGAGGACGACAAGATCGCCCAGGACGCCTCGCTGATCCTCGACCGTCTCGTCCGCCAAGGCCGTGCGTTCGGGATCCACGTGCTGCTCGGTTCCCAGACGCTCGGGGGCTCCTACAGCCTGCCGCGGGCCACGATGGGCCAGATGGCCGTCCGCATCGCGCTGCAGTGCAACGAGGCCGACTCGAGCCTGATCCTATCCGAGGACAACACGGCGGCGAGGCTGCTCACCCGTCCCGGCGAGGCGATCTACAACGACGCCAACGGCATGATCGAGGGCAACAACCCGTTCCAGGTGGTCTTCCTCACGGACGAGCAGCGTGAGCAGTTCCTGGGAGCACTTCGCAAGCTCGCCGACAGGCGCACCGACATTCCACAGCTCGAGCGGATCGTCTTCGACGGCAACCAGGCGGCCGATCCGGCCCTCAATCCGCTGCTCACCGAGCTCCTCGCCTCCGACACGGTGCACGGCCGGGAACTGGTCGCGCCGTTGGCCTGGATGGGCGATGCGATCGCCATCAAGGACCCGACCGCGGCGATCTTCCGCCGCCAGGGGGGCGCGAACATGCTGGTCGTCGGCCAGCGCGAGGACCTCGGCGCCGCGATCCTCGCCATGTCGATGGTGAGCCTGGCCTCGGGATTCGATCCGCACCCGGGCGGCGGCCTCGGCCGGGCGGGGCGGTTCGTCCTGCTCGAACCGGCGATCGCCGAGGAAAAGCCCGACATCCTCATCTCGAAGGCGGGAGCCCACCTGCCGCACGAGATCGAGGTCGTGGGCCGCTTCGGGGTGGGCGAATCCATGGACCGGCTGGCCGCGGAGGTGAAGCGGCGGATCGACGAGCAGGTGGTGGACGCGGAGACTGTCTTCGTGATCGTCCGCGATCTCGGACGGTTCCGCGAGCTTCGCCGCAACGAGGGGGATTTCGGCTTCTCGATGGGCGACAAGAAGGCGACGCCCGCCGACAACTTCCTGACGATTCTCAAGGATGGGCCGGCGGTCGGCGTGCACATGATCGTCTGGTGCGACTCGCTCACGAATCTGCAGCGGACCTTCGACCGCAACGCGATCAAGGAGTTCGAACTGCGGGTGCTGTTCCAGATGAGCGGCAACGACTCGAGTCAGCTCGTCGACTCACCGATCGCCGCAAAGCTCGGCCCGCAGCGGGCGATGTTCGTGCACGAGGAGACGGGCACGCTCGAGAAGTTCCGCCCCTATGCCTTCCCGTCGGCCGAGTGGCTCGACGAGGTGGCGGGCCGGATGCGGGCCCGACCCCAGGGCACTCCGGTGGAGCGGCCCGCACCGAGGTCGTCCACGGCCTCTGCGGATGCCCCGGCCGGCGGTGACTCGGGCGGCGGGTTCGGCGGTTTTTCGGCCTTCGGCGAGGGCGGCTTCAACTTCTCGAAGATGCTCGACGACCTGCCCGGCGGCGACGCAAAGCCTGCGGACGACGCGGAGGCTCCGCCGGGCTGATCGCGACGTCGTCAGCCGATCAGCGCCCGCTTCATCTGCTCGAGCACCGTGCGGAGCCGGGACACGTCGCCGCCGCCCACCTCGGCCGACACCCATCCCGTGAAGCCGATCTCACGGAGCGCGGCCCGGACGGCTGCCCAGTCGATGTCGGAGTCGGTGATGTCCACGAATCCCTTGCCCTTCCCCTCCGCGTCGGCGCGGGTGTTCGAGTAGCCCTTGATGTCGAGTTTCACGATCCGCGGCCCGAGCCCACGCACCCACTCGGCGACGTCGCCGTAGCGGGCATGGTTTCCAAGATCGAAGAACGCTCCCACCCAGGGCGAGTGGAAGCTGTCGATGTAGTCCGCCCAGGGCTGCACGCTCTGGTTCCGCGGCCCGTCGTCCTCGTAGAAGAGCCCGTTCCAAACGTTCTCGAAAAGGATGCGCTGGCCGAGGGCAGCGGCCAGCGGGATCGCCTTCGCGATCTCGTCGCGAGCGCGATCGGGACCCTCTGGCCCATCCTTCTTCGTCCCCACGACCAGCAGCACGCCGCTGCCACCGGCCGCATGCGAGACACGAATGCAATGCTCGAGGTTTTCGAGGGCGGCGGCACGGACGGTGGCGTCGGCGCTCGTCAACGTCTTCTGCCAGTGGGCGTGATTGATCGCCCCGTGGACGAACGTGCCCGTCTCCCGAACAGCCGTCCGAAGCTGCTCCGGCGTCACCGCCGCCGCATCGTCGAAATCGACCCCGTCGAGGCCCGCCTCCCGGGCGGCTGCCAGCCGTGCCTCGAGCGTCGGCCCCTTCGTCATGCCGTACTTGCACGAGAAGAGCAGCCCGGACTCCGGTCGCGGTGGCAGGATGACGGGATCGGCGGTCGCCTCCGCAGCCGCAGCCATGGACGACGAGACGGCCGCCAGCGAGGCTGCCGATGCCGGCACGAGATCCCTCCTTGAAATCCGCATGGAAGCCCTCCAGACCATCGGCACACCGTGGGCTAGAATACGCGGACCCGGCCACGAGCGGAACTCCGGAGATCCTCGGTCGATGCCATGCCCCTCTCCAGACTGCAGAAGAGTGATCGGGCGGTTCGTGGGATGCCTGGGGGTTCTCGTCGGCTGCCTGGCCCCATTACCCACCAACGCCGATGATGCGGCGGCCACCGCGGCGTCTCGCAGGCCCGTGCCGCGGGCGGAGCAGTCGGCCGAGGCGCGGGCCGCCCGCGCCGCTGAGCTTCGCGGCATCTACGCGGGCGACCCCACCGCCTGGCCCGCGCCGCACGTCGATGCCGACGTCGCCTGGCGTGAGATCGGCCTGCTGCCCCCCGTGGAGCACCCCGCCGGCAATCCGCATTCGGACGCCAAGGAGCGACTCGGCCGCGTGCTGTTTTTCGACCCGCGCCTGTCAGGCAGCGGCCAGATCGCGTGCGCCTCCTGCCACGATCCCGACCTCGGCTGGGCCGACGGTCGCACGACCAGTTTCGGCCACTCGCGAAAACACCTCGCCCGAAACTCCCCCACGATCCGCAATGCCGCCTTCCAGAA
>CAIKWU010000164.1 GCA_903831155.1 uncultured Planctomycetaceae bacterium
AGCGCCGCTCTCGGCAAGCCGGCGGGCGTCGTTGTCGGTCTCGAGGTCGCCGACGATCGCCGCGCAGGGCTCGCCGCGGGCAAGGAGCCGCGTGAGCGTCTCCTTGAGGAAGGCCGTCTTGCCGGTTCCGGGGCTCGACACCATGTTGACCACGAGCACGCCGGCCCTCACGAACTGCTCCCGCAGCTCGCGGGCGAGTTCGTCGTTCTTCTTCAGGATCTTCGTGCGGACCTCGAGGATCCGTGGCTCGATCATTGGAGAATCTCTCCCGAGTGCGAGGCGGCGGCCAGTTCGATCGATTCGAGGTCGAGCTCCCGGCCCGCGCGGATGTCGCCGCTTGGCGTGCCACAGTCCGGGCAGGCGAACTTCTGGATGCCCGGGAGGACGACCTCGCGGCCACAGGCCTCGCACCAGATCGCCACCGGCACGGTCACGACCCGAAGTTCGGCGGCGGCCAAAGGTGTCCCCTCGCGAACCAGGTCGAAACTGAATCGCAGGGCGTCTTCGTGCACGCACGAGAGCGTCCCGATCCTGAGCGTGATGGCAGTCGCCCGTGCCGCCCCCGCCTCGCGGAGGTGCTCGGTCACGAGTTCGACGATCCGGTTCGCGATCGAGAGTTCGTGCACGCGAGAGCCCCAATCACGCCGACAGATATTTTTCGCCACTCGGCCTGTGGAAATGATTCGCCGCCGGTGGCGTGAAGTCTAATCCGGATTGTCCGTTGGGTTGCGCGGCTACCGCACAAGCCCAGCGCCGTGAGGCGTGGGGCGAACCGCCACCAGACGCCGCGTCCAGCGTCGTGTGCCCGCGGCCTCACGACCGGTCGGCTCTCTCGCCAAACACTTCCCGCGGCCCACCTCGCAGACGTAGGATGGATGTTGTCGCACGGGGGCGACACCACGCGGCGGAAGATCCGGATCCTGCTGAAGGAGGACGATCATGGCCACGCTTCTCTGGCTGCAAGGGGGTGCCTGCAGCGGCAATACGATGTCGTTCCTCAACGCCGAGGAACCGAGCGCCTGCGACCTCGTCACCGACTTCGGCATCGACGTGCTCTGGCATCCGTCGCTCGGCATGGAGCTCGGCGAGCAGGTGAAGTCGATGCTCGCCGACATCGTGTCGGGCAGGCGGCCGCTCGACATCTTCGTGTTCGAGGGCACCGTGATCCGGGCGCCCAACGGCACCGGCCGCTGGAACATGTTCGCCGACCGGCCCATGAAAGACTGGGTGACGGAACTCGCCTCGGTCGCGGGCGCCGTCGTGGCCCTCGGCGACTGTGCCTGCTGGGGCGGCATCCCGGCCACCGCGCCGAATCCCTCCGACTCGATCGGCCTCCAATACCTCAAGCGCAACAAGGGAGGCTACCTCGGGGCCAACTTCCGCTCGAAGCTCGGGCTCCCCGTGGTCAACATCCCGGGCTGCCCGGCCCATCCCGACTGGGTCACGCAGATCCTCGTCGCGATCGCCAGCGGCCGCCTCAAGGACGTGGCCCTCGACGACCTCCAGCGGCCGCAGACATTCTTCAAGACGTTCACGCAGACCGGCTGCACGCGGGTGCAGTTCTACGAGTACAAGCAGCACACCCACGAGTTCGGCCAGGGCACGCGGACGGGCTGCCTGTTCTACGAGTTCGGCTGCCGCGGTCCGATGACGCGGTCGCCCTGCAACCGGATCCTCTGGAACCGGCAGTCGTCAAAGACGCGGGCCGGCATGCCCTGCACCGGCTGCACCGAGCCCGAGTATCCGTTCTACGACCTGATGCCGGGCACCGTGTTCAAGACACAGAAGATCGCCGGCGTGATCCCGAAGGATCACCAGACGGGCACAGGGCAGCTCTCGTATCTCGCCCACGCGGTGGCCGCCAAGATCGCGGCGCCGAAGTGGACGAAGGAAGACATGTTCGTCGTCTAGCTTCACGCCTGCAGGGCCATCCATGGCCCCTGCAGGCTTGGATCGACCGGAGGGAACGCCAAGGGTTCCCTCGGCCGATCGTCATCGCGTCCGGCGATGACACGATTACCCATCGCGTTCCTCGCGGAGATCGATCATGGCCACCGTCACAGCCGAACCGAAGCCGATGCGGATCAGCCCGCTGGGCCGCGTCGAGGGGGATCTCGATCTCCGCATCGAGGTCACCGATGGCGTCGTCACCGACGCCTGGACCGAAGCCAGCATGTTTCGCGGCTTCGAGATCATCCTCAAGGGCAAGGATCCGCAGGCCGGGCTGATCGTCACGCCCCGCATCTGCGGCATCTGCGGTGGCAGCCACCTCTACAAGGCCTGCTACGCCCTCGACACCGCCTGGCGGACCCACGTGCCGAAGAACGCCACGCTCGTCCGCAATATCGCGCAGGCCTGCGAGACGCTGCTCTCGATCCCGCGGTGGTTCTACGCGCTCTTCGCCGTCGACCTCACCAACAAGAACTACGCCCACCTTCCCGAATACGACGAGGTCTGCCGCCGGTTCGCCCCCTTCACCGGCACGGGCTACGAAAAGGGCGTCACGCTCTCGGGCAAGCCAGTCGAGGTCTACGCGATCTTCGGCGGCCAGTGGCCGCACTCGAGCTTCATGATCCCCGGCGGCGTGATGTGCGCGCCGAGCCTCTCCGACGTCACCCGCTCGATCGCGATCCTCGACTACTGGAAGCGGGAGTGGCTTGAAAAAGAGTGGCTCGGCTGCTCGATCGAGAAGTGGATGGAGCTCAAGACCTGGGACCAGATGTGGGCCTGGGCCGACGAGAACGACGCCCAGCGAAACAGCGACTGTGGGCTCTTCCTCCGGTTCGCGAAGCGGGCCGGCCTCGGCGACTACGGCCAGGGCTGCGGAGCGTTTCTCGCCACGGGCACCTACTTCCAGCCGGAACTCTACGAACGGCCCACCATCGACGGCCGAAACGCCGCCCTGATCAACCGGGCCGGCGTGTACGACGGCGCCGCCTACCACGACTTCGACCATCTCCACGTCCGCGAGAGCACGGCCCACAGTTTCTACTCGGGTGACACGTACCTCCATCCCTGGGAGGGCCGCACCGAGCCGATCGATCCGCTCGACGGCCACAAGCAGGGGAAGTATTCCTGGGCGAAGAGTCCGCGGTACGAGGTGCCTGGCAAGGGCTCGATGCCGCTGGAGGTGGGCCCGCTGGCCCGGCAGGTGATCGCCGGCCGCCCCGGCGCGACGAAGCACCAGGACCACGACCCGCTCTTCCTCGACGCGATCCAGAGGGTCGGCCCGAGCATCCTCGTCCGCGTGATGGCGCGGATGCACGAGGCCTGCAAGTACTCGGCGCTCGCCCAGAAGTGGCTCTCGGAGATCGACCTCCACTCGCCGTTCTACTCGAAGCCCGTCGAGCACTCGTCGGGCAAGGGTTTTGGGTCGACCGAGGCGGCCCGTGGCTCGCTCTCCGACTGGATCGTGATCGACCAGGGAAAGATCGCCAACTACCAGGTGGTCACGCCCACGGCCTGGAACATCGGCCCGCAGGATGCGAAGAACGTCCACGGCCCGATGGAGCAGTCGTTCATCGGCGCTCCCATCAAGGATCCGACCGATCCCGTGGAGATGGGGCACGTGGCCCGCTCCTACGACTCGTGCCTCGTGTGCACCGTGCATGCCTACGACGGCAAGACCGGCCGCGAACTGGCGAAGTTCCGGATCGGCGAGACGGGGTGATGCCGCGGCGGGTGCTCGTGATCGGCTGTGGCAATCTCCTGCGGGGCGACGACGCCGCCGGGCCGGTGTTTGTCCGACGGATGTGGGATCGCGGCCTGCCGGAGGGCGTGCTCTGCGCCGACGGCGGCACCGGTGGCATGGACGTGGCCTTCCAGATGCGGGGCGTGCCGAAGGTGATCCTCGTCGATGCCTGCACGTCGGGCAACGAGCCCGGCACGCTTTTCGAGGTGCCCGGCCACGAGGTCGAGAACCTGCCGCCCCTCACGGGCATCAACCTCCACGCCTTTCGCTGGGATCACGCGATCGCCTTCGCCCGCTGGCTCCTCAAGGACGACTATCCCGCCGACGTGACCGCCTACCTGATCGAGGGCGAGCGGTTCGAGGTGGGCGAACCGCTCTCGCCGAAGGTCGATGCCGCGGTCGACCGGCTGGTCGATCTGCTGCTTGCGAAACTCGCGCCCGACGAGGCACCGGCATGACTTCGATTCCCCGCCCTCAGCCCGTCGGTGTCTTTCCATTTCCGCGGTCGCACCTGCTCTCGCCCCCCGGCAGCGACGCCACGCGGGCCGCCGCGATGCTCGGCGACGAGCAGGCCGCCGCGGCAATCCTTTCCGCGGCCTCCGGGGACGTGTCCGGCGACTCGCCGATCGACCGGCACAACGCGTTCGTGCTCGCCCCCACGCCCGAGGCACTCGCCGCGATCGAGGCGGCGGGCGACCCCGCGTTCGTGCCGCTCGCCCGCGCCGCCGCCTTCGCCCACGGCCTCGTCGACGACTTGCCCGATCCCTTCTCGCTCGACGGCGAACTGCGGGCCCTCGTGCAGATGACCGCCGCCGCGGGCCTCTTCGAGCGGGGCGACGCCCGGGCGGCCCGCACGCTCCTCGTCGAGGCGGCGGGTCATGCCGAGCCCGTGGCCCCGGTCTTTGCCGCCGTGCTGCACCAGCAGGTCGCCGAGACGCTGCCGACCGAAGCGGCCGACCTCGCCATCGACCATCTGGGGCGGGCAGCGCAACTCGCCGAACACGCGAAGCTGCCGCGGTTCCACGCCGACATCTGGATGCGGCTCGGCACGCTGCATCAGGCCCGTGCCGCCGACGGCCGCCGCGGGCCGCTCGTCGAGGCGGTCAACTGCTACCAGAAGGCGCTCGCCGCCGGGATCACCCAGGATTCCGATCCGGCGAGCTACGGCCAGCTGCAGAACAACCTCGGCCTCGCCTACCTCTGCATGCCCACGCGGGAGGCGAGCGACCAGCTGCGAGCGGGCATCGCCGTGCAGTCGTTCCGCAAGGCCCGCGACGTTCAGGACCGCAGCGCCGACCCGGACCAGTGGGCGAGCGTGACGATGAATCTCGCCAGCGCCCTGCAGTATCTCCCCTCCACGCATCCGGCCGAGAACCTCGCGGAGGCGGTCGAACTCTACGAGGAGGTGCTCGCAGCGCGGACGGAGGCCCGCGACCCGGTGGCCCACGCTCGCGTGCTGCTCAACCAGGGCAACGCGCTGGCTCATCTCGGTATCTTCAAGCCGGCAATCGAAAAGCTCGCCAAGGCGCTGAAACTCTTCACCTGGCACGAAGCCACGGACGAGGCCGCCACGGCGAAGGATCTCCTCGACGGCATTCATGACCGAATGGACGAAATCCGCAGCACCACAGGCTAAGACGAGTCCAACGTGATGCTCGCGCGGCCACTGGTAAAAGCCCAACGCCGTGAGGCGTGGGGCGAATCGCTCCAAGACGCCGTGTCCAGCGTGGTCAGCCCGCGGCCTCACGGCCGGTCGGCTTTCACTCTTCCCGCACTCGAGCGCAAGGATCAAGTGCGATCCGATAA